>CAYRHK010000013.1:0-18513 GCA_964423825.1 uncultured Terricaulis sp.
AGCCGTTTCTTCGCAGAACGGGCGTGGCAGAAGCTGCAAAGCGGTGAAACGCTCATCGCCGCGCGCTACGCGTTGGCTGGCAGACAGCTGGAGGCGCGAAACGAGCGACTGTACCGGGCGGCGCTGGGAAGCATCATGCATGCCACCGGGGAAAGTTTGCCGCCACTGCTTCACGACGGCCCCATCAATGACGCAGGTTATTCTCCAGACGGCTTGCTGGTAGCGACGGCAGGCCAGGACGGCGTCGCCAAGATCTGGAATGCGCGCACGGGCGCGCTCGTCGCAACGCTGAACGATCACGACGGCGCCGTGACTGCCTGCGCGTTCTCAACCGATGGGCGCCGATTTCTTACCGCTGGCGCGAACGGAGTGATCACACTGTGGGATACCGCGTCCTGGGCGCGCCTGCGTACGATCGGCGATGTCGGTGACGCGATCGTCAGCGCTGCCTTCTTTAAGAATGGCAGCCGCATCATTAGTCTGGACCACGGGAGCGCCGTTCGCATTTGGGACGTCGCGAGCGGGCGGAACGTAGCCACCGTCAATGAGGATGGGGCGGAGGTGTGGAGCGTCGAGGCGTCTGCGAATGGCCGCTGGCTTGTCCTGGCGAGCGAGGATCACAGCGCCCACATCTATGACGCCGAGCGCGGGACCGAAATCTTGCGCCTAACAGGTCACCAAGATGCGGTGCTTGGCGCAACCTTTTCGTCGGATGGCGCGCGGGTGTTGACCGCAAGCGCCGATCGCACGGCAATGATCTGGGACACCGCCACGGGGCGGCGGCTCACGACACTGAGAGGCCATGAACTCGAAGTGTACCAAGCTGCCTTCTCAAGCGACGGCAGACGGATTGTCACCGCTGGCGTCGATCAAACCGCCAGACTTTGGGACGCCGCCAGCGGCCGTTCCATAGCGGTCTTGGCGGGGCACTCAAACCTGGTGACGCACGCGCTGTTTTCGCCTGACGGACGCAGCATCGTCACCGCCAGTGAGGACGGCATCGCCAAGCGCTGGAGTGCTGACGATGGCCGGCTGCTCGCGACTCTTAGCGGGCACGCGAGCGCCATCACCGCGCTCGCGCTCAGCCCCAATGGATCGTCGGTGTTGACCGCAAGCGACGACGGGAGCGCGCGCCTTTGGCGAACCGATCGCGATAGGCTGTCGGCCGTGCTGCAGTCGCGCGACGGAGGCTTCACGAGCGTTGAACTCTCGCCGGACGGCGCCCGCGTAATCGGCGCCACCGCCAGCGGCGCGGTCCAAGTGTGGGATGCCGAAACGCTCAGAGTGCTCGCGGAGGTGAGAGCCCACGAGGGCGCCGCCTACAGTGCGGCTTATTCCCCAGATGGAAGCGTATTCGTCACTGCCGGCGCGGACGGCGCCGTGCGCTTCTGGGATGCGCTGACCTACCGCCCGACATTGACTCTCGGAGGGCACGACGGATTTGTGCTGGCGGCGGCGTTTTCACCCAATGGCCGTGTACTCGTGACCGCTGGCGAGGATCATACGGCTCGCCTATGGGACGCAAACTCCGGCGCGGCGCTCGCAACGCTAGAGGGGCACACGGATCTGGTGCGCGCAGCGACAATCTCTCCCGATGGTCGCTTGGTGCTCACGGGCAGCGAAGATATGACTGCGAAGTTGTGGGATGCGGACACCGGGAGACTGGTGGCCACGTTCGAACAACATCGCCTTGGCGTCGGCGGTGTCGCGTTTTCCAATGACGGGAGCGCGTTTCTGGCAGCAAGCGACGATGGCACTGTCGTGATCTGGGACACACGGACCCGCCAGATGCGAACCACAATCAGCGGTCATGGCGGCGCCGTTTACAGCGCGGTGTTTTCGCCAGACGGATCCCGGATTGCGACCGCGAGCGAGGATCGCACTGCCCGCATCTGGGACGCAGCAGACGGGCGATTGTTGGCGACTTTCGGCGGTCACAGCGCTGCGGTATTCGGCGTTGCCTTCGCGCCCAATGGCCAGCGACTGTTGAGCGCCAGCGAGGACGCCAGCATCCGCCTCTGGGACATCCAACGACTCACGCAGCCCTGGGATAGCCTCGCGCGAGACGCCTGCGCAAACCTCCTCGGCGCCCATGCCCGACGCTTTTCCCAGTCTGAAATCAACTTGGATGGGCTCTTGTCGTCGGAATGGAGACGCGCGCGACGCGATGTGTGCCGCAACGTGCGGGCGACGCGCCCCATCGCCGAGCTCAGGCGCGCCGCAGGACTCCCGCCAAACCGCGCCGAGCCATCGAGCTAGCGGCCGCCCCGCGGCCGCGGGCGTCGCGTGACCCTTGCACCACCTGACCCCATGTCATCATTGGCGCTCGCGTCGGATTCAGCCACGGCGCGCTCTTGGATTTCATCGTTGGCGTCACGCATGAACCAATCCACGGCTTCGTAGCATGCGGTGATCTCTCGCCTCGTTGCGCTATAGCGAAACTCCGCGGCGCCAGCACCGCAGCTGCGCGCCACCAACGTTACATCCTGCGGCAGCCGAACAAATTGCGAGATGTCTTCAGCCGCGTCTTCCAGCAATCGCGTTTCCATAAGGTAGGCACGCGCCGCTTGTAGGTGAGCGCTTGCCGCCTCGTAACGAACTTGGATAGCGCCGCCATCGGGCTCGGCTGGCGGGATCAGATGATCACCGAACCAATCGTCGAGGTCGGCGTGCAATGCCTCGTATTCCTCGCCGCAATCAACCGAGTTGATCGTCACGGAAAATGCCTGAGCCAGCTCTGGGTACAAATCGGGATTTGAGCCGTAGAGATAGCACGCTATGCGCGACGCTCGCTCGACATCGTCAGGGTAGTGCGGGCTTTGCGAGGGCTCTTCCTGCGAGTTGGCGCTGCGCAGCCACCCTTCCATGGCAGCCCAGATCTGATCGTCCTGTTCGGGCTCGTCGGGGTCGGGCAAGATCAGCCACGTGGCGATGTCGTCGGCGGTTTGTTCCGAGGCGAAGCGGTCTTGTCCCTGGTCCACGTTCAGCAACTGATCCAGGATCAGGTGCCCGGCCTCATGGTACATCAGGAACAGCAGGTTCCCTTGCACGTAGGCGTCCTGCTCTCCATTCGCGGCGTCAAAGCTCTGGGCCTTGATGGCGTTTGGAGCCAGCGCCAAGCATGCTGCAAGCGCGAACGCGCTGAACGCCGTCTTTTTTCCCATGTCGCAAAGCTCCCATGCCCTCGGCGGCGACTATGCGCTCGCGCTGCAACGCGCGCAAGGAGAGCGATACCACCACCTATCGTGATGGGACGCGGAACCCACTCGGCTCGGCGGCGCGTCGGAGGTTTGCCGTGGCGGCCCTGGCCCACGTCAGCAATCGCGCTCGCTGTTTTCGTGGCGTGAGGCGGCAAAGCATGTTGACCAAGATGAGACTTGCCCAAGGGATGACGCCGCAATCCTTGATCCCGCGCATGTGCCGTTGCGGCGCTTCCAGGCGTCGCTCCAATCGACGGCGGCTCTTGCGCGTCGCCTTGCGGCGCTCGCCACGGTCCAAAGCGTCAATGCTCGATGACCCAAGGCAATCGTTCTTCACGGGCGCTGGGACAACGCCGTAGGTACTCATATTCCATGTCCAAACGCGGCGGAGGTCATGATCGATGGGCAATTTGCGCTTGCGCTTGGCGACAAACTTTCGTGCGCCGCTAGCGCTGATGAGGTAGGCGCCCGAACTCATCGGCACGTGGCTATAGCGAACAAGGTCCGCATCAGGCGTCAGGGCCGCCACGGGGAGCGTGGCTCGCTTGGCGGGAAATGAAAGCCGAACAATGTCCCAATCCGATGGGGCGCATGCCAGGATTCTCTCCACAATATGCGCGAAGTCCGGCGACAGTTGCACGTCATCTTCGAGCACAAGAACTGGCGCCGGCAATTCGCCATCGGCGGCCATCATCGCGATTTTGAGATGGCTCGCGTAGCAACCGATCTCTCCCGCGCTTAAGTGAGCGGCGCCTACGACGAAATAGTCGGCGAGTTCATCGGGCAGAGCCTTGGCCTCGATGGCTGCGAAGCGCGCAAAAGCAAGGCCCGCCGAGCGGAGCTGCTCGCTCATGTGAGCCAAACGTTCGGCGTCACGGTCAAGATTGACTACCAGAATCGGCGGCAGCACGACCCCCCCCCTTGAGGGGTGATTTGGGTACACACACCCGAGACGATGCCCATCCCCTGTTCATGGGGTTGAGCGGCGCAGCGGCGCACTGTCTCATTCTCGTGACCAACGCGGAGGGCAGATGATGAAAACATTGAGCTTGGGCGTCGCGGCGCTGGGCGTAGGTTTGGCGTTCAGCGGCGCCACGCAGGCGCAGGAGTTTGTACGCGATTACGACACGGTGCGAGCGGCCCGCAGCGAGAGCGACTCAGTCATGCTGCGCTGGTCGGCGCCGTTCGGTGGTCGCAACGATGTCGAGCGCGCGCCGCGGCTTGCGCTACGGCTGAATCAAGCGGCTGGCGATGATTTGCGCGGCGTCGATCTTGTGACCTACTCGTTCACATCAAATCCAGAAGCGCGGATCGCCACGCCGTTTCGCCTCAACGTCAGCGACGACGGCGACGGCAGCTTCGGGCAATGGGTGTCAGAGCATAGGATTCTGACCGCGATCGGCGCCGGCTTGCTCATCTGGGGGGTCGTTGAAGCGACACAAGACGATGACGAGGCGCCGGCGCCATCACTCAGCTGAAAGGCGCCTCGACCTCATCTTGTAGCCTTGACGGCGCCGGCTGCTATGCTGGCGCCGTCATTGGAGTTGCAAAATGCCCCCGGCCCCCCGTGTCGCCATCATCGAAGACGACCCCATTCTTCGGGAGGCTTTGAGCCGGACGGTGTCTCTGGCGGGGGATCTCACTCTCGTCGCCGCAGTGGGATCGGTAGCAGCGGGACGGCAGCTGCTTTCCCAGCCGCTTGATGTTGTTCTCGTCGACTTGGCTTTGCCCGACGGCAGCGGGATTGAGTTGATCCGCGAGGCGACTGGCTGCTCGGTCCGACCCAGGGTGATTGTCGTCAGCATATTCGGCGACGCAAAAAGTGTCGTTAACGCGATCGAGGCAGGTGCGGACGGCTACTTGCTCAAAGGCGCTGATCCCGCCGAAGCCGCCGACGCCATACGAAGCGTTCTGGGCGGGGGCGCTCCTATCAGCCCTGCCGTTGCGGGCCACATTCTTGCCCGTGTGCGCGGTTTCGCGGAACCTTCCTCAAAATCGATCGAAGCCACTCTGCTTTCTGAAAAGGAAATCGCCATCCTGAGCGACCTCGCCAAAGGATTTCGGTACAAGGAGGTCGCTCGGCTTCACGGAATTTCGCCGAACACCGTTGGTGACCACGTGAAGTCGATCTATCGTAAGCTGGCAGTCAATTCGCGAAGTGAAGCCGTGTTCGAGGCCGTTCAAGCGGGGCTCATCAACTTGAGGGACTAGCCTATTGATGGGGAGACTTGCATCCTAGGCGACCTATGCTCGATCCATTGCCCGCACCACGCCCTCGAACATCCGCACTTGCGGCGATCATTGTCGCACTTCAGATTGCCTTCTCCGCCGCATTCGTGGGCGCCAACATTGTCGCCGAACGGACGCCGGGGCGGCTTGTCGACTCCGTCCTCGCGGCGGAATCCGCGCCTCGACCGCATCCTGCGTCCGAAGAAAATTTCGCAAGCCGGGAACTGCCTGCGCACTTTTGCTGCAGCACCGCGCCGGTGATCGCGCGAACGCAGCTGACTGCCGCAGATGTCGCAATCGCCGATCTCGCCGTGCTGATACCGAGCGCCCATGACAACGCTCTGCTGTATGTCGACAGCGAGCTTGTGAGCGGCCTGGGAACGCCTACTACGCAGACCACAACAAGCCGGCGGCCGCACCTCCTGCGGATACCGCCGCGCTACAAGCGCGACGGCGCAATCGTCGATGTTGTCGTTACGCGCAACGTTGGCTTCGGGCATTTGCGTCCGATGTCCGTGGGCAGCTACGAGGCGCTGTATCCTTCGTACTTGGCGCTGCGGCTTCTGCGGGCGGACTTGCCATTCATCAATGCGGTGGTAGCCGCGTTCGTCGCAATTTTTTGTATTTGCGCGGCGCCGCTCTTGGGCGCTCGGGGGCTGCTGTTTTCTCTTGGCGGCCTCGCCAGCGGATGGATGCTGCAGCAAGCGGGGCAGTTGGTCACCGATCCGCCGTGGGGGCCAGTCGCGTCGATTTTTCTATACCTTGTCGGCTTCCTGGCCACGCTTCTGTTCGTGTGTTGGTTCTTTGTGGAGTGGACGTCGGCTTTCGCTCCCAACAAGCGGCAGCACGGCGTGCGGGGATTGTTGATCGACTCCTGGGATCACAAGGCGCGACAACGCATGGGCATGGCAGTCTTGGGTCTGCTCCTACTGGGCATTGGGCTGATGCTATGGCGACTCAGTGCTGGCGACACAATGATCGCCATTCAGGATATTGATCGCGTTCTGGGATATTTGGGCTTCGCGGCGCTGATCATCTGTTTCGTTCGTTTGGCGGCTTACGCGACCAGGGGCGGCTTGCGCGAACCCTTGGAGATGTCGGCGTTCATCTTCGTGCTTCTGGCGGCGGGCGCCGACATCGCCATGGTGCGGTTCCTCCACACCTATGGGGTATTTCTCGGCGTCGCCGTCGCCTTTTTTCCGTTGGCGCTCATGATTTCGCTTGCGGGGCGCGCACGCACCATCTTCGAAGCCGCAACCGCCAACGCTGAGCGCCTGAACACGCTGGTCGGGCAGCGCGAGCGCGAGATCGTCGCCAACCTTGAGGAACTACGCCGGCGCGAGCGCGCGTCGGTACTGCTGGAAGAGCGCGGCCGCATCATGCGCGACATGCACGATGGCATCGGGGGCCACCTGCTCGGCTTGGTGCTACAAGCGAAGTCTGACACCTTGTCGAATGAGCAATTGGTGCAGGGGCTAGAAGAGAGCATCGCTGACCTGCGCATCATCGTGGACTCGCTGGAACAGGACCATGCGTCTCTCGCAACCACCCTGGGGGCGTTTCGAGCGCGCATTGAACCGCGGGTTCTGGCTGCTGGCGCACGGCTTATCTGGGACATCGGCGATGTCGAAGGCGCGAACCATTTCGGCCCTGACCGGGCCCTTCAATTGTACCGCATCCTTCAAGAGGCTTGCACGAACGCGCTGAGGCACGGACGCCCCGATGAAATCGCTGTCCGGCTCGCGAGCGTCGATCAAGTGATCGAATTGTCCGTCTCCGACAACGGCGGCGGCTTTGACCCCGCCACCGCACGCACTGGGCGCGGCCTCGCAAACATGGAGCACCGAGCGGCGCTCATCGGCGCCAAGCTTCACATCGAGAGCGCGCCCGGCTCGACCCGCGTGATACTCCGCATCTAGATGAGCGTCAGCCGTTGGCGGCAACTGCGGGAAGCTCGACTCGTCGGCGCGCAGCCACGGTCAAAGGCCGAATTCGGCGAAACGCTGCTAGCGCGCTGTCCCAACGGTTCAATATCTCGCATGCGACATGCGAACCCGTGTGGCGCACATGATCCTCGATCAGCGTTTGCAGAGTTCGAGCGGCACTGGGGTCGGAGATATTTTCGACGTGGACTGTTTCTGGGTTTATTCTGTCCCCCAAGCGCTCATGGGGGTCATACACGTAAACTTCGCCACCGGTCATGCCGGCCGCGAAGTTCTCGCCTGTCGGCCCGAGGATGACCACCTGCCCGCCAGTCATATACTCGCAGCCGTTGGCGCCGCAGCCCTCAATGACCGCTCTCGCACCGGAATTGCGGACGGCGAAGCGTTCGCCCGCGGTTCCAGCCGCGAACAGTTGGCCACTTGTCGCGCCATAGAGGCACGTGTTGCCAATGATTGCATCGGCGCCGGATGCGGCGTGCGCCGGCTTCAGAGTGATCAGTCCCCCCGATAGTCCCTTGCCGACATAGTCGTTGGCGTCCCCAATAACATGGAGTGCAATGCCTTGGACTAAGAAGGCGCCGAGGCTTTGGCCACAGGAGCCGCGCAGCCATACGCTCAGCCTCCCCTCGGGAAGTTTGTGCATCCCAAAGCGACGGACGATGTGGGCGGAAGCGCGCGCGCCAATGGCGCGTTGGGTGTTGCGCACCGCGAAATCAAGCTGGCGTTTTTCACCGGTTTCGAAAAATGCTGCGGCATTCTTCAGCATGTCCTCATCGAGCGAGGGCGGAGGCTCGGAGCGCCCGGTCTGGACATTATGCGGCGGATAAGTGCTGTCGACACGCACCAGAAGGGGGTTGAGGTCAATGTCGTCCAAATGCGCCGCGCCGCGGCTGATTTGAGTCATGAGATCGGTGCGGCCGATCACCTCGCGGAGCGACCGGAAACCGATTTGCGACAGGATCTCGCGCACTTCCTCAGCTAGGAAGGTCATGAGGTTCACGACCTTCTCCGGGGTTCCTGCGAAGCGCGCTCGCAGTGCGTCGTCTTGGGTGCAAACGCCGACCGGGCACGTGTTGGAATGGCACTGGCGCACCATCAAGCAGCCCATCGCCACGAGCGATGCCGTGCCAATGCCGAACTCTTCCGCTCCCAAAATCGCCGCCACCACAATATCGCGTCCGGTGCGCAGGCCGCCGTCGGCGCGCAGGCGGACGCGATGACGCAGGTTGTTGAGCATCAGCACCTGATGCGCCTCGGCGAGCCCCATTTCCCAAGGAATGCCCGCATACTTTATGGAGGTTTGCGGGCTCGCGCCGGTGCCGCCGACATGACCCGCAATGAGTATGGCGTCGGCGCCCGCCTTCACGACGCCAGTTGCGACGGCGCCTATGCCTGATTGCGCGACGAGTTTCACGCACACTGCGGCCTCTGGGTTGATTTGCTTGAGATCGTAGATGAGCTGCGCCAAGTCTTCGATGGAGTACACATCGTGGTGCGGCGGCGGTGATATGAGGGCCATACCCGGCGAGGCGTGTCGCATGCGCGCGATGAACTCGGTGACTTTGAACCCGGGCAATTGTCCGCCCTCACCGGGCTTGGCGCCCTGTGCGATCTTTATCTCGATCTCCTGGCAATGATTTAAATACTCGGCGGTGACGCCGAAGCGCGCCGATGCCACTTGCTTGATCGCGGAATTTGCGTCGTCGCCATTGGCATAAGGAGTGTAGCGCGCCGGGTCCTCGCCGCCCTCGCCCGAGACCGAGCGGGCCCCGATCCGATTCATCGCGATGTTGAGGGTCTCATGCGCCTCGGGGGAAAGCGCGCCAAGGCTCATGCCTGGGGTGACGAAGCGCTTTCTTATATCGTTGACGCTCTCTACTTCATGCACGGGAATTGGCGCGTCGCTCTCCTTGACTTCAAGCAAATCGCGAAGCTGGATGGGCTCACGCAACCGCCGCGCGCGCACTTTGTCGGCATATTTCTTGTACGCGAGGTAGTCGCCAGACGCGCACGCAGTTTGCAGTTGATGAATGAGCCCTGACTCCAGCGCGTGTCTTTCACCGCTGGCACGAACCCGGTATAGGCCGCCGGCCGGCAGGCTGGCGCTGTCGCCCTCATAGGCTTCGACGCTACGCTTCACGCATTCGCCTTCGATGCCGGCCAAGCCGATGCCGGATATGCGGCTAGTCAGTCCGGGGAAGAACTCGTCAACAAGCGCGCGCGACAAACCGATGGCTTCGAAGTTCAGCCCGCCTCGATAGGAAGAAATCACCGCAATGCCCATCTTGGAGATGATCTTGAGGAGCCCCGCCTCCAGCGCTGCGCGATAATTTTGCGCGGCCCCATCATACGTCAGCCCCGACGCGGCGCGGCGACAAAATTCTGCGGCGCTGGCGAACGCGAGGTAGGGATTGACGGTTGTGGCGCCGGCGCCAATCAGCACCGCTGCGTAGTGGGCGTCGAGACATTCGGCGCTGCGAACCGTCAGCGAGCAGTACGTTCGTAGGCCCCGACTCACCAGATGAGCGTGGACGCCGCCCGTTGCAAGGATCATCGGGATGGCGACGCGGCCCTGGCATTGCTGCTCATCGCTGAGAACGATGTGAGAATACCCATCCCGCACAGCCTCCTCCGCCTCGATACGAATGCGGTCGAGCGCGGCGCGCAACGCGGCGCCCGGCTCGGCGTTCGGCGGGGGAGGCGGAAAGGTGCAGTCGATGCGAACGACCTCTGGTCCCAATCGTAGCACCAGACGGTCAAACATGCCGTTGGTCAAAACTGGACTGGACAGAAGGTAGACGTTGGTTTGGGCGCTGTCCTGAGCGAGTATGTTGCCAAGGTTCTTGAAGCGGGTCGCTAAGCTCATGACGTGACCCTCGCGCAGCGGGTCGATCGGCGGATTGGTCACCTGGCTGAAGTTCTGCCGGAAATAGTGCGCGAGATTTCGGGCATGGTCAGACAGAACCGCCAAAGGCGCGTCGTCACCCATTGAGCCAATCGCTTCCTTGCCCTCTGTCAGCATTGGCGCCAGCAGCAATTCGATGTCCTCAAACGAATAACCAGCGGCGCGTTGGCGACGGCGCAGCGCCTCGTCGCTCATGGATGGAGCGGGCTCGGATCCGCGCAGGACTTCGTCGAGATCGGCTACATTCTCTAGCCACGCGCGATAGGGATGCTGAAGCGCAAGCGCATCCACCAGTTCGTCGTGGCGCAGCAAACGGCTCGCTTCCAGGTCGACAGCGATCATCTGGCCGGCGCCGAGGCGGCCGCGTTCGAGAACGGTGCGATCCTCCAACGGGCACATGCCGGTCTCGGACCCCACTATCAGCAAATTGTCGCCGGTCAGCGCGTAGCGCAGCGGCCGTAAGCCGTTGCGGTCCAGGCCAGCGACAGCCCAACGACCGTCAAACATGGCGAGAGCGGCTGGGCCGTCCCACGGTTCCATCACGGCGCTGCAATAGGCGTAGAGCGCGCGACGCTCCGGCGACATCGTCCGCGATTTTGCCCACGCCTCAGGAATGAGCAAACTCTTGGCCATCGGGGCGGCGCGCCCGGCGCGTACAAGCACTTCAAAGACATTGTCGAGAGCGGCGGAATCCGAGCCGCCGGGCTGGATCACAGGTTTGACGTCGGCGTCGGCGTCGCCGAACGCGTCGGAGGTCATGCGAATTTCGTGGCTCTTCATCCAATTGATGTTGCCCTTGAGGGTGTTGATCTCGCCATTGTGGCAAAGCGTTCGGAACGGCTGAGCCAGGCGCCAGGTCGGGAACGTGTTGGTGGAATAGCGCTGGTGATAGAGCGCCACCGACGACACGAAGCGTTCGTCACGCAGGTCCGGGTAGAAGTCATCGATGTTCTGGGCCAAGAACATGCCCTTGTAGACGAGCGCCCGCGCCGACAAAGAACACACATAGAGTTCGGTTATGTTCGCCGCCAACGCGCGTTTTTCGATGCGTCGCCGACAAAGATAGAGATCGCGTTCGACTGCCTCGGCGCTGCGAGCGCGCGGATCGTGCAGCAATATCTGCTCGATTTCGGGGCGAGTAGCTTTCGCTTTCTCACCCAAAACGTGCGTGACGATCGGGGTTTGGCGCCACCCGAACAAGCCGAACCCAGCTCGGATGACTTCGCTCTCGACGATGACGCGCGCGCGTTCTTGCGCCGCCAGATCGGTGCGCGGCAGAAAGACCTGGCCAACTAAAATTGGATCGTCGCCGGGCTTGTGTCCGGTGCGCTTGACCTCTTCGCGGAAGAAGCCTTGGGGCGGTTGAACCATGATGCCGGCGCCGTCGCCGGTCTTGCCGTCTGCGTCGACGGCGCCGCGATGCCAGACCGATTTCAGCGCCGCGATCGCTAGCGTCACCACGTCGCGACGCGGCTCGGCGTCAATGGCGACTATGAGACCGACGCCGCAAGCGTCGCGCTCATGTTCTGCCCGGTATAGGCCTTCGACTCCGAGGCGACTGCGCTCGCGCCGATAGCGTTCTAGAGACTCTTCGATCATGGATTTCATTCTGCGGCGAAGCGGGCGGAGGCGGAGCGGGCTTCAAGCCATGCGTGCATGGCGAGCGCAGCGTCGCGCCCCTCGCGTAGCGCCCAAACGACAAGCGAAGCGCCACGCACAATGTCGCCAGCCGCGAACACGCCGGGGATGCTGGTTTCATAAGTGAGCGGATTGACGCGCACGGAGCCGTCATTGCGCGTTTCCAGATCGGGCGCTGAAAAGAGCGCGGACAATGCCTCTGCATCGAAGCCGAGCGCCGTGATCACAAGATCGGCTTTGAGTTCAAACCCGCTGCCCTCCAACGCTGCGGGCACTTGTCGGCCTTGTCCTTGCGGGGCCGCCACTAGCACCATGCGGTTTGCCTTCACCGCCGGGTTCTTGCCGCCGCGGAGCGCTTTAGGTTGAGCCAGCCACTCGAACCGCACGCCCTCCTCTTCCGCGCAAACGACCTCTCGCAGCGAGCCCGGCATGTTCTCGCGATCGCGGCGATACAAGCAGGTGACGCTCTCTGCGCCTTGTCGCACGGCCGTGCGGACACAATCCATGGCGGTATCGCCGCCCCCTATGACCACCACGCTCTTGCCGTGTGCGTTGAGGCGGCCATTGCTGAAGTCATCGACCGCATCACCGAGATTCACGCGGTTTGCAGCAACCAGATAATCGAGGGCGGGCGCTGCAATAGCAGCGTTGGGCGCCGCAAGGCGTCGTGCAGCGTAGACTCCCGTTGCGATCAACACAGCATCGTGTTGTTGGCGCAATGCTGCGAAGCTTAGGGTCACGCCGATCTCGCAATTGAGTTCGAAGCAAACGCCACCGCTGATGAGACGCTCCGCTCGCCTCGCAACAATGCTCTTGTCGAGTTTGAAGTTCGGAATCCCATAAATCATCAGGCCGCCGATGCGGTCATGGCGATCGTAGACTGTCACGCAGTAGCCGCGTTCACGCAGCACCTCCGCTGCTGCAAGACCGGCGGGACCCGCGCCAATGACGGCAACGTTCTGGCCTCGCTCGCGTCCGGCCTTTAGCGGCGCGACCCAGCCCTGCTCCCAGGCGATGTCCGAAAGATAGCGCTCCACGGCGCCGATCGTGACCGCGCCATGGCGCGATTGTTCGATGACGCACGCGCCTTCACACAAGCGGTCCTGGGGACAGATGCGTCCACAGACCTCCGGCAATGGGTTGGTTGCAGCGCTTAGTTCGTAAGCTTCACGCAGCCGGCCCTCGGCGGTGAGCTTCAGCCAGTCTGGGATATTGTTCTGCAATGGGCAGTGCGTCTGGCAGAACGGAACTCCGCACTGAGCGCAGCGAGAGGCCTGTAGCGCAACCTTGTCAGCGGCAAATCTGCGGTAGACCTCTTGGAAGTCTGTGTTGCGAACCTCGGAGGGCCGCTTTTCAGGCGAGCCCTGCTCGGTGTCCACGAAGCGCATCATGCTGGGAGCCATCAGCCGGGTTCTCGGTTTGGGGTAGTTCATTCCCCCATTGCGGTGATTTGCGCTTTCAACAAGGATTTTTTTCCAACAATCTGGTCATTGGTGGTATGCAATTTCACCGTGCTCAAGCAAATCCAGGCCTTCCGCTTCGGTTTCGCGGGTGACGCGGCCGCCGGTGACGAGGCGGATCACACCCCAGACAACCAAGCTGCCAAGTCCTGACCAGACGATCGTCACCAGGACGCCCTTGAGTTGCGCGATTACTTGCGTGACGACGCCGGGGTAACCGGGTACGCCACCGGCCGCGTAGTCGACGATGCCAGCGCCGCCGAGGGCGGGGGCGACGACGATTCCGGCGCCGATCGCGCCTGCGATTCCGCCCACGCCATGAATGCCAAAGACATCGAGGCTGTCATCGTAGCGCAACCAACCTTTCAGCCCGGAGCAGGCCCAGAGGCAAATCGGACCAACCGCCAAGCCGAGCAACATGGCGCCGACCGGTCCTGCGAAGCCCGCAGCGGGCGTCACAGCGACCAAACCAGCCACTGCGCCCGAGGCAAGGCCAAGCAGACTGGGCTTTCCCTTTGTCGCCCACTCGGTGAGCATCCAAGACAGCGCCGCCGCGGCGGGCGCTGCGAATGTGTTCAGGAGGGCGAGCGCCGCGTACGCGTTACTCTCCAGGTTTGAGCCCGCGTTGAAGCCAATCCAGCCGACCCAGAGCAAACCGGCGCCAATCAGGGTCAGCGTCAAGCTGTGCGGCGGCATCGGCTCCTTGCGATAGCCGGTGCGCGCGCCGAGCACGAGCGCACCAATCAACGCTGCAACGCCAGAATTGATGTGCACGACGGTGCCGCCGGCGAAGTCGATCGCGCCGAAGCTCCAAATGAGGCCGGCGCCGGACGCGAGCGCTTCCGCGTTCGCGGGATCGGCCGCCATGATAGGTCCGCCCCACCACCAGACCATGTGGGCGATCGGGTAGTAGCAGATGAAGGGCCAGAAAATCGCGAACAGTACAACGGCGCCGAATTTCACGCGCTCAGCAACGCCGCCCAACACCAGTGCGGCGGTGATGCAGGCGAACGTCATCTGAAAAGCCACGAATACCAGTTCGGGGATCGCGACGCCGACTGAGAAGGTTTCAACCAAGGCCGTGGTGTCGACGCCCGCGAGCAGCGCTTTGTCGAGTCCGCCCACGAAACGGTTCCAGCCGCCGCCGTCAGTGAAGGCGAGCGAGTAGCCCGCCAGCAACCATGTCACCATGCCAATGGCGGTGACGGTGAATACTTGAGTGAGCAAAGACACTAGGTTCTTGGCGCGCACGAGACCGCCATAGAACAGGGCAAGACCCGGGATGATCATCGCCAGCACCAGGACGGTGGAGACCAGCATCCAACTGACGTCGCCCTTGTCGACTGCGAGCACTGGCGCTGCGTACGCCGACGGCGCCGCTGCCAGGGCGCCCGCAAACGCCAACCCGCTGTATCCCCATGCCCTCATCGCGCCCGCTCCGCTCTTGCTCGCAGGCAAACCGGAGCTATTCGGGCTGAGTGACAAGCGGGTGAGCGGCGCTGGCCCTCAATAACGCGTCGCTGCACATAATTTCAGCACAGGCGCCTAGGACGCAATCAGTGCAGAGGCACTGGTCGCCTGGGTGCGACGGTATTTGAACAGGCGGCTTAGGCGGCGCGACCGGGCGCGGCCGGCTTACGACCCAGGCGCTTATCGACGACTTTGACGAGGCCGTTGACGAGTTCCTGACGGGCTTCACCATGCTCCGAGCCCAGCACAACGAGCTTTTGCATGGCGTCGATGTGGGTGCGGAGCACGTCCTCTTCCACCTGCCCAGAGCCGCCGATCGCGGTGATGTAGCGCCCGAGCGAACGGGCGGCATCACCCATCATCTGGTCGCGAATTTCATCCGAAAGCAGTTCGGTGTCGCGAACCGCCGAGTAGATTTCGCGCAACTTCCGGCGATCGTTCGGCGAGAGCATGGCCGACAGTTCGCTGATGCGGGTGAGCGCCTGGCGCACGAGCTCGCGGTTGGATTCGGCTTCCCACGGCAGCTTTTCCGCGTCCTCAAGCGGATCGGTGAAGCGCCGCATCGGCCCTTCATAGTCTTCCAACATGCGGCGGCGACGGCAGGGTCCGACATAGTTCATGCTCTCGACGAAACGACGCGGGCGCACCAGCACCGCGCCTACGCGATCGAGCACGGCAGCGCCGGTGAACGGGCGCACCAGCATTTCGTCGACGCCCGCTTCGCGCGCGATGTTCAGGAATTTGGTGGTCGGGGTGTCGGTCATGACAATGATCGAGGTGGCGCGGTTGACGCTGCCGAAGCCGCCGCGGATGCGGCGCGTGTAATCGAGACCAGAGAGGCCGGGCACACGCGAGGACGTGATCACCACGCGCGGCAGGAATTCAGTGGTCAGCGCCAGCAGCTCGGCGCCATCGTTGGCGAACTGGACGCGCTCGAAGCCGGCGCCGGCGAGCACTTCGCCAACGAGGCGGCGCGTGTATGCGTTGTCGTCGCAGACCAGGAACTGGATGGCCTTCGGCTTGAGCGACATGACTTGGTTACCCCAGCAGTGACGTTGTCCGGGGTATGACACATTGCCATTGCGAAAGGCTTACGACCTGGGTTTTTCGAGGCGCGCGATTAGGCTGGAGGTGTCCCATCGCCTTCCGCCCATGGCCTGAACGTCCTCATAATAGCCGTCGATCAGCTTGGTTAACTCCAGCTTGGCGCCATTGCGTTCGGCTTCGTCTAGTACAAGAGCCAAGTCTTTGCGCATCCACTCGACAGCAAAGCCAAAGTCGAAGCGTCCTTCGGACATGGTCTTCCAACGGTTTTCCATTTGCCAGCTTTGAGCGGCGCCCTTGGAAATCGCTGCGACCACTTTCTCAATGTCGAGTTCGGCGCGTTTGGCGAAGTGAAGCCCTTCGGCGAGCCCCTGCAAGACGCCGATAATACAGATTTGGTTCACCATCTTGGCCAGCTGGCCAGCACCCGCGGACCCGATCAGGGTGAGGTTCTTAGCATAGGCGCGCATGATCGGTTCAGCTTCAGCAAACGTCGAAGCCTCGCCGCCAGCCATCACCGAAAGCGTCCCCGCCTCCGCCCCCGCCTGGCCTCCCGATACCGGCGCGTCAAGAAACCCCAAACCCGCCTCTTCCGCACGCACCGAGAGCTCACGCGCCAGTTCAGCCGAACTCGTGGTGTGGTCGACGAAAATGGCGCCCTTGCGCATGGAGGCTGACGCGGCTTCGAAGACTTCGCGAACATCGCGGTCGTCGCCGACGCAAACGAAGACGACGTCGACGCCGTCAACCGCGCGCGCGATGTCGCTATAGGTGCGGCCGATGTGCTTTTGCGCCCAATCCCGCGCCTTCTCTTCGCTGCGATTGTAAACCGAGACTTCGTGCCCCGCCCGCGCCAAATGGCCTGCCATGGGCGCACCCATCACACCCAGCCCGATGAACGCAACTTTCGCCATGTTGTGCTCCCGACTTCGGCTCAAACGTCGTCGGCCGCGCCGTAGCGGCCGCGATAAAATGTCAGACCGGCCCCGGAATTGACCCGGAAAGCCTCGACCTCGCCCACAATGATGAGGTGGTCTCCCCCTCGAACCCGTTGATGCGTCCGACAGGCTAGATGCGCAATGCCGGCGCGCAGCAGCGGCGCATCGTAGCCCGTGAGTGTCTCATCCGAGCCAACAACACTCGTGTTTACGTTTGCGAAACGCCGTGAAAGCGCCTCGTCGCCGGCGCCCAAGATCGCGACGCCCCAGGTCGACGCCTCGGCAAAGACCGAGTAGCGCCGTGATCGATCACCCAGGCACCACAGCACCAAGCGCGGTGAGAGTGAGACCGAGGTCAGCGAATTCACGCTCATACCGTGGATACTGCCACCGGGGTCCGCCGCCGTAACCACCGTGACGCCAGTTGCGAACGCACCCATGGCGCGGCGAAAGGCAAGTTCCTGATCGTCTTCGGTATCCACGCGGCCTCGCTAGCGGTTCGCTCAACGCCATCTTAACGCCAAAAGCCTTAGATCGCGCACGCTTCCGTCAGAACGGACGGACTCGAACGGACAGAAAATGGCCGCCGCGACCAACTCACGCCCCATCGTGATTAAGAAAATCAAAAAGGGCGGCGGCGGTGGCCATCACGGCGGCGCCTGGAAAGTCGCATACGCTGACTTCGTGACGGCCATGATGGCGTTCTTTCTGCTCATGTGGTTGATCAACACCACAAGTCCAGAGCAACGCCGCGGTATCGCTGAGTTTTTCGCCCCCGCCAGCGTCAGCCGGGTCTCATCCGGCGCAGGCGGCCTGCTTGAAGGCACCAGCTTCGCCGAGGAAGGCGTTCGTCACGGCCATTCCGCGCCGGTGGCGTCGGCATCGGACCCGCAATACACCGCCAACGCCAGCGACGATAACAATGCCGAGGACGACACCGCCAGCGGCGGCCAGCAATCGCCCGACGAGGCAAGCCTAAGCCGCGCACGCTCTCTGCGAGAGAACGCGGAGTTTGCGCGCGCCGAGGCTGCAATCCGTCAGGCCATGCAAGATATGCCCGACGTAGCAGAGCTTTCGCGCAACCTTATCATCGAACAGACGCCTGAGGGGTTGCGCATCCAGATTGTCGACCAAGAAGGGCGCTCGATGTTCGCGCCGGGCGAAGCGCGGCCCAACGACCGGGCGCGGCGCCTGTTGGTTGCGGTGACCAATGCGATCGTGCAGCTGCCGAACCGCATCTCCATCTCCGGCCACACCGACGGCTCAAATCCCGGCAACCGCTACGCTTCGAACTTCGAGCTGTCGGCGGCGCGCGCAAACGAGGCGCGGCGAATTCTTTCCGGGGCGGGCGTGCCCTCCGACCGCATCTATGAGGTGACTGGCCGCGCCGACAGCGAACCGCTGTTCGCCGACGACCCCACCCTCCCCGGCAATCGCCGCATCGCGATTACGCTGCTGCGTGAAGCGCCGCCGCTGCCGGACGATTACGGGCTGTAGGCGGGGGCGACGCCGCAACTGCGCCGCCTAAGTCCCACTCAGTCATTTCGCCCCGCAGCGTCGAAAACGCGGGGATAGATTCCCCCCAATCCGACCCAGTTCCATCCTGTACTACACTTGCTCCATCGCCCGCGTGGAGGCTGATCGGTACCAATGTCGAACCAGTGCAGGCGATGCGGTTTGAGCGCG
>CAYRHK010000014.1:0-18461 GCA_964423825.1 uncultured Terricaulis sp.
ATGATGCGAGCGCCAGGTCCTTGGATCAACGGCTCGGGCAGCGGGAAGAAAGCTGGGGCTTCATAGTCGTTGTTGAATTTCTGCGCGATGTCGCGGGACAGTTCTAGGTGTTGCTTTTGGTCCTCACCCACCGGGACGTGGGTTGCTTTGTACAATAGGATGTCCGCCGCCTGCAGCACCGGGTAGTCGAACAGGCCCACTGACGATCGTTCGGCGTGCTGGCCAGATTTGTCCTTGAATTGAGTCATGCGCTCGAGCCAGCCCATGCGGGCGACGCAGTTGAATATCCAGGCCAGCTCAGTGTGTTCGCGCACTGCGGACTGCACGAAAATGATCGAGCGCGCTGGGTCAACGCCGGCAGCGACATAGGCGGCGGCGACTTCGCGGCAGCGACTGGCGAGCTCCTTCGGGTCCGGCCCGGTGGTGATCGCGTGCAGATCGACGATGCAATAGATGCAATCGAACTGGTCTTGTAGCGCTACAAACTTCTGCAGCGCGCCGAGATAGTTGCCAAGGTGCAGGCCGTTGGTGGGCTGCATGCCGGAAAAGACGCGGCGCGGCCCTTTGTATTCGGGCGACGAGACATCGGTCATGGAAGGCTCCTGAACGTCAAGACAAGCAAAGGCGGCGGGCTCTGCTTAGCCGCGCCATCGCCCCGTGAGCTGCATAGCGTTCATCGGCCGTCCTTATCAGCCGTCCAAGGTTGGCGGCAAGCTGGCTTCGCCAGGCTGAGCACGATCGCGCACCAGGGCGCGACGGATTTCGCCAAAAGTAACTGCTCGGAGCAGAAAGGCGAAGATCGCGAACACAAGGAACCCACCGGCGCTCACGGCGAGGATAGCCAGTTCCTTGCCGCCGAAGGGCAGCGCCCGTTCGAACGGCGCCAGCACCGCTTCGCGATTGAGCGCTGCCAGCGCCAGAGCCGCTGACATGATCAGGGTTGCGATCAGGATTCGCAAAAGGCGAGCGTTTGCCGCCGCCGTGGGCGCCCAGGTCCGCTCTCTCAAGAGCGCACCGGCAAGCAGGATCACGTTGATCCAGGCTGCTGCGGAGGTCGCGATCGCGAGGCCGACGTAACCTTCAGCGCCGGCCGCGCGCAAGCCAAAGAAAAAGCTCGCGCCTAGGATGATATTGGCGATCACGCTGGCGAGCGCGAAACGCATGGGGCGCCTGGTGTCTTGCCGAGCGAAGAACGGCGGCGCCAGGATGCGCGCGAGCACGAACGCCGGCACGCCCCAAGCGTAGTGAAAGAGCGCATCGGCGGTGGCGCGCGCGTCAGCCTCAGTAAACTCGCCCCCAACCCAAAAACCCACCATCAAGAAGTATGGCATCACTAGGAACGCCGCCGCCGCCGGCAAGGTGAAGGCCATCGATAGTCCAACGGCTTCGTCCAATGCACGCGTCTCGTCGGCGCCGTCGCCGCTCGCGACCGCGCGCGACAGGCGCGGCAAAAGCGCCACGCCAATGGCGACGCCAATCAGACCGAGCGGCAATTGATACAGGCGATCGGCAGCGTAGAGCCAAGACTTGGCGCCCTCTTCGAAGCTAGCGAGGGCCTGACTCACGAACACGTTGATCTGCGTTGCCGAACCCGCAAACACGGCAGGACCCATCAAGACAAGTATGCGCTTTACATCCGGCGTCAGTGCGGGTCGACGAAGTCCGATGCGCATGCCAATGCGCGAGCATCCCCACCAGAGCAACAGCGCCTGCACAACCCCTGCAATCGCGATTGCGATCGCGCCCCACAGAGCAGCCGTCTGGGGATCGGGCGCGGGGATGATCGCTACGAGGATGCAGAGGTTGAGGAAGATGGGCGCCGCTGCCGACAGTGCAAAGCGGCCGGCGGTGTTGAGCACTCCAGAAAACAGCGCCGCAGCGGACATACCAACCAGATAGGGCATGGTGATCTGCGTAAGCAGAATGGCGTAGGCGAAGATATCGGGCTGATCAGCGTAGCCGCCGTGAATGACCAGCATGATCCACGGCATGGCCACCTGCGCGACGATAGTCAGAGCGATCGTCGCCAATAGCAGCACTGATAGCGACTGGGCGGCAACGCCCGCCGCCTCCCCTTCTCCGCGCTCTCTCTGAGTGACTGCGTAAACCGGAACGAAAGCTTGAGTGAAGGCGCCCTCAGCAAAGATGCGCCGGAAGAGATTGGGAAACATCTGAGCGGTCGCAAAAGCGTCGCCAATGGCGTTGGCGCCGATCACGTTTGAGATGGCGCGGTCGCGCGCATACCCTAGAATGCGGCTCAGCAATGTGAAGCCGGTCTGCACCAGCGTGTTGCGGGCAAGGCTCATGAGATTTTCGACTCGCGGCGGCGTCAGGGGTGACTAGCGCACGGTCAACGCGCCGTCGAGGCTCGCGATACAGCAAGCCGTCTATCCGGCGTATGGCCCGAAGTCGGCGGCTGAATCGTGTCTCGCAACACGGATTCGAGCTTGGATTTCAGCGTGACGATGCGGCTCGCCGCATCAACTTTTCCGCCTGCGACGCCGTCTTGCACATAGAAGACGTCCGAGGCGCGTTCACCCAAAGTTTCGACGTGGGCGCTCTGAATAGACACGTCGCAGTCTGCGCAAGCGCGCGCGAGTTCGGCAAGCAAGCCCAGGCGGTCGCGACCGGAGACCTCCACCACCGTGGCGTTATGGGTAATGGCATTGTCGATGCGCACCCAAGGCTCAATGGTGAACACTGCGGCGCGCGGCGTGAGCGCTTTAGCAGGCGGCGGCGGTTGATCGACCCGCGCTGCGGCGGCGAGGCGTTTGGCTAGGCGAAGCAAGGTTTCGGGGCGATCAGCGCCGAAGGGCAAATGGCCAACGGTCTGAAGTGAGAAGACGTCAAGCGCGGCGCCTTCGCTGGTGGTGTGAACGCGCGCGGCGGCGATGTCGGCGGCGCTCGTTGAAATCGCCGCCGCCAAGCTCGCGAACAAGCCGGTGCGATCGGGCGCGTATACGAGCACGTCGGTGACGCCCTGTTTCTCGCGCACTCGGGTCGCGATGTGGGTTGAGTCCCCGCGTTTGCGCGCAGCGAGGATCTCACGTGCATGCCAGGCGAGGGACTGTTCGTCGTGACTTAGCCAATAGGCGTCGTCGAGCGTCTGACTCCACGTGGAAGCCTCCGCTCCCAGTGCGTCACCGAGCCGCTGACGCGCGGCCTCAGCCAACGTCGAAAGGTACTGACGAACGCCCTCTTCGTCCGAGCGACCGCCTCGCAGCGTCGCCTCCGCCAAACGATAGAGATCGCGCAGCAGCTGCCCTTTCCAGTCGTTCCAGACGCCCGGACCTACTGCGCGAATGTCAGCGACCGTCAAGATGAGCAACAGACGCAATCGCTCAAGTGTTCCTACGGTTGCGGCGAATTGCGCCACGGTGCGCGGATCGGCAAGGTCGCGGCGCTGTGCGACATCGCTCATCATCAAGTGATGGCGCACCAGCCACGACACCAGTTCTACCTCCTCCGAAGGCAGCCCCAGGCGAATGCAGACGGCAGACGCAAGGTTCGCGCCGTCAATTTGCTGGTCTTCACCACACTTGCCGATGTCGTGGAGCAGCATGGCCAGCCATAGCGCGCGCCGGTTTATGATTTCAGGGACGATCGATGTGGCCAGCGGGTGGCGCTCGGCGAGGCGGCCCCTCTCAATTTCTGCGATGGCGTCGATCGCCTGCAGGGTGTGTTCGTCCACCGTGTAGTGGTGATACATGTTGAACTGCATGCGTCCGACGACCGCGCCATACTCTGGGATGAAACGCCCGAGAACACCGGCTTCCGTCATTAGCCGCAGGACGGCGCCGGGGCCTCGCTTGGCCAACATGATTTCCAAAAACAGGCTGCATGCTTCGGGATCGGAGCGCCATGACGCAGGTTGGCGGCGCACAGCGCGCGCGGCCGCGCGCAGTGCGTGCGGGTGAATGTCGATGTTGCGCCGATCGGCCAGCAAAAAAAGTCGAAGCAAGTTCGAGGGCGTTTCAAATACGGCATCGTCCGCGACGCCTAAGCGGCCCCCCTCAATCTCGAAACCCTTCTCGATCTTTGTCGGGCGCCGAAAAACGGAGGGCGTCCAGCGGCTCAAGCCACGCGGCGCCTGCTTGGAGTGATCGGCTTCGAGTTTTGCGCAGAGCACCCTTGTGAGAATGCCGACCTCCTTGGCGACGAGAAAATAGTGGCGCATGAAGCGCTCCACGGCATTCTGGTCGGCCCGACTCCTGTAACCGAGACGTTCCGCGAGTTCGGGTTGCAGGTCAAAAGTCAATCGCTCTTCGGCGCGACCCGCGATGAAGTGCAGATGGCAACGAATCGTCCAAAGGAACGAAGAGGCGTTGGCGAAGCGGCGGCACTCCTCCCCGGAGAAGACGCCAAGGCGGACATAGTCTTCCTTGCCGGCCAGGCCGTAGCGGTGCTTGGCTAGCCAGAACAGCGAATGAAGGTCTCGCAGCCCGCCCTTCCCTTCTTTGATGTTGGGCTCCACCATGTAGCGCGATGCGCCAATGCGCACGTGGCGTAGATCGCGCTCGGACAGCTTGGCTGCAATAAAGCCTGCCTGGTCCTTCTCAACCACCTCGGATCGTAGCCGCTCCATGAGGGTCTGGCTCAGGACGGCGTCCCCGGCCAACAAGCGCGACTCGAGGAGCGCCGTTCTCACGCTGTAGTCGCTGCGGGCCAGAGTGAGCGTGTCTTCAACGCCACGTGAAGCGTGCCCAATCTTGAAGCCAAGGTCCCACAGCACGTAGAGCATGGCGGCCGTCATGCGCTGGGCTAGGGGGTCGTGGTGTTGCGGCCAGAGGAAAAGCAGGTCGAGGTCGGAGAATGGGGCGAGTTCACCTCGACCATACCCGCCCAACGCCAGTAGCGCTCCCTGACGCGGGGCGCCCGAATCCGAGAAAACCTGAGCCGCAACATGATCGTAAAGCGCCACCAGGATGGAATCGATCCGAGCGCACAGACCTTGCGCCACTGCCAGACCGGTCGCGCCAGCCAGCAGCTGCGCCTGGGCTTCGGCCCTGCCCTGATCGAGGGTTTTCCGCAGCAGATCGCGTAACTCCGCTGGGGAGTTGGCGGCCTCCAGCTGCGCCTGCAGACCGTTTCGGTCGACAGGGTTGTTGAATTCTGTGCTCTTGAGGCCCATCTCCGACATGGTTTATGAAAGGTTAGGGGACAGGAGCGGAGCTGTGGCGCAGAGGCTGCGGGTCGTAAACGTCTCGGTAATCATACTAAACCCAAACTTGCCTCAATTCGTGGGCAAAGCCAGACTTTAGGTTCCCAATCGGGCGCTTCTTGGAGATTTCGATGCGCAAAAGCGGCAAGACCATTCGCATCAGCCCGGTTGAGGATGATCACCAGGTCCACGACCATCCCGCGCGTGCGAACCTGGAAGCCATCATGGACCAGAAGCTGTTCGCGCAGCGGATGCGCAGCGAACGTGCTTCAGCGTACTGGTTTGCAGCTTCGCTTTGGGGCGTCACAGGTCTCATTATGGGCGCGCTCCTGGGCGTTTATATCACGCTCGTTGTTCAGAATGGGTCCGCAGACATTTGGCGGGAAAACTTCATCGCTGGCGCCGCAGCGGACGCTGCGCGCGATAGCGTCGACAGTCGCGATCCAATCCTGGACGCACCTGATCAGCGTTAGTCCGGGTCCAGAAGAGCAACCAGTCGATAGGTAAGCTCGAGCGCCGCTTTTGGCGTCAGCTCGTTGGGATCGATTGCCGCCAACGCCGCTTCAAGTGGCGTTAGCGTTTTCGTTACAGCAGCGCGAAATAGCGGCATCTCTTCGGCGAGTTCAGCGGGGATCGCGCCCGATCCTGACTCCAAGCGCGCCAGCACCGTTCGTGCGCGCTCGAGTGCGGAGCGCGGCAGGCCGGCGAGCTTTGCCACTTGAATGCCATAGGAGCGGTCTGCGGCGCCGGGCGCGACCTCATGCAAGAAGATCAAATCCCCTTTCCATTCCTTGGCGCGAAGGTGGGCGTTGGCGCCGCCCTCCAGGCGATCAGCAAGGCGCGTGAGCTCGTGGTAATGGGTGGCGAAGACGGTGCGGCAGAGACTGATATTATGGAGGTGCTCTGCGACAGCCCAGGCAATTGCGAGGCCATCAAAGGTGGCGGTGCCGCGCCCGATCTCATCGAGCACAACCAGCGAGCGCGGACCCGCTTGGCTGAGAATTGCGGCGGTCTCGACCATTTCGGTCATGAAGGTCGAGCGGCCGCGCGCAAGGTCGTCCGAAGCTCCGACACGGGCAAATACCCTGTCGACCGCGCCGAGGCGCAATTTTCGCGCCGGCACATAGCAGCCCGCCTGTGCGAGGATCGCGAGGAGCGCCAACTGACGGAGGAACGTGCTCTTGCCGGCCATGTTGGGGCCCGTGACAACAAGCAACCGAGCTCCAGAACGAGCGTCAGCGTCCAGGCGCGCGTCGTTAGGAGTAAAGCCCAGCCCTTCGCTGCGAACGGCGCGCTCGACGACAGGATGACGCGCAGCTTCGGCGATCAGCGCTGTTGACTCATCGATCTCGGGCCGCACGGCGCCAATCTCGTGCGCCCATTCGGCTACGGCGGAGGCGACGTCGAGTGTGGCGAGCGCTTCGGCGACGGCGCGGAGATCAGATTCGCAGGCGGCGACCGCCTCGACGAGCGCCCTGAAGAGCGCAGTCTCACGCGCCAACGCCGCCTCGCCTGCGCGCGATATCTTGGCGTCGAGGTCGGCAAGTTCCGTGGTGGTGAAGCGCGTGGTCCCGGCGGTGGTTTGGCGATGGATGAAGCGCGCGGCGTTGGGCGCCGCCGTTAGCGTCTCCGCTTGTTTGGTCGTCGCCTCGATGTGATAACCGAGCACGCCGTTGAACTTGACCTTGAGATTGGCGATGCCGGTCTCTTCGGCGTAGCGCGACTGTAGGGCTGCGATCACCTTGCGGCTGTCGTCGCGCAGCGCGCGAGCCTCGTCGAGTTCGGCGTCGTAGCCGGCGGCAATGAAGCCGCCGTCACGGGGCAGCAGCGGCAAGTCGTTCGAGAGCGCGCGCACTAGTGTTTGGCGAAGCGCCGCCAAACCTCGGCTAGCGTCAAGGCGCAGAGATCGCGCCACGCTGGCGATCTCGCTCGCGGTCATGTCCTCACAGAGCGTGGCGCATTTGTCGCCAGCGAGGAGCGACGCGTGCACTTGCGCGAGGTCGCGCGGGCCGCCGCGGCCCAACATAAGGCGGCTCACCGCCCGTGCGAGATCGCCGGCGTCGCGCAGCGCGTTGCGTAAGCGATCTCGCACGGGCGGGTTCTCGAAAAACGCTTCGACGGCGTCGAGGCGGGTATTGATAGCGCTCGTGCTCGTCAGCGGGCGGCAGAGGCGTTCCGCCAACAGCCGACCGCCCGCTGCGGTAACGGTTCGATCCACGCAGCCGACGAGCGAGCCGTGGCGCGCGCCGCTGTTGGCGCGTTCAATTTCGAGCGCGATGCGAGTCGCTGGATCGATGGCCATGAAGGTGCGTTCGGCTTGGCGCTTTGGCGGCGAAAGCCGCGGTGCGGCGCCAGCTTGGGTCAGCTCTATGTAGTCGAGCAACAATCCCATGGCGGACAGTTCCGCCTGTTCGAAGGCGCCAAAGCCGTCGAGCGTACCAACCTCGAACAATGTCTGCAGTCGTCTTGAAGCGGCCCGGGCATCGGCCTTCACGCTCGGCCGGTGCGTGATCGTGGCGCCGCAAAACCGCGCAGTTGGCTCGATCTTGCCTGCGTCAGCGTCCGCAACCAGCAGTTCAGCAGGCGCCAATGCCCCCAGTTCCTGCTCGATCTCAGCGAGCGAGAGTGCTCGGGTCTCGAAAGCGCCCGTGGAGATGTCCGCCCACGCGATCGCAGCGACGTCTTCCAGCGTGGCGATGGCAGCCAGCCGATTGGGCGTGCGCGCGTCAAGGAGTCCCTCCTCCGTAAGCGTGCCAGGCGTGACGAGGCGGGTGACGGCGCGATGTACGATGGCCTTCGAGCCGCGCTTCTTGGCTTCGGCGGGGTCTTCCATTTGATCGCAGATGGCGACCTTGAAGCCGGCTCGGATGAGTTTGGCGAGATAGACCTCAGCTTGGCGCCAGGGCACGCCAGCCATCGGGATCGGTTCGCCGCCGTGCTGGCCGCGCTTGGTCAAGGCAATGCCCACCGCAGCTGAGGCCTTCTCCGCATCCTCAAAAAACAACTCGTAGAAGTCACCCATGCGGAAGAAGAGCAACGCATCGGGATACTCGGCCTTGGCGGCCAGGTATTGCGCCATGAAGGGCGTCGCCTTGGCGGCGGCAGCGGGCGGTGAATCAGCCACGACCCGGCATAGCCCACCGGAAGCCGGTTCGCGAGCAAGCAACGACGGGAAGCGGCCTCAATCGCTCTTGCGGCGCACGCGCGCAACGCTACGTTCCGGCGTCGCCAGCCACACGAGCCCCCATGCCGGACAACAAAGCCACATTCACCGACGCCGAGGCGCTCGAATTCCATCGCGCGCCCACGCCGGGAAAGATTTCGGTGACGCCAACCAAGCCGATGGCGACTCAGCGCGATTTGTCGCTTGCCTACTCGCCCGGGGTCGCAGCGCCGGTGAAGGCGATCGCCGAGAACGATGACCTTGCCTACGACTACACTTCGAAGGGCAATCTGGTGGCGGTGATTTCAAATGGAACCGCCATCCTGGGGCTGGGCAATCTTGGCGCGTTGGCTTCCAAGCCGGTGATGGAAGGCAAGAGCGTGCTGTTCAAGCGCTTCGCGGACGTGGACTCGATCGACATAGAAGTGACCACACAGGACGTCGAAGAGTTTATCACCACAGTGCGCAACATTGGCCCAACATTCGGCGGCATCAATCTCGAAGACGTCAAGGCGCCGGAATGCTTCGTGATCGAGAGCCGCTTGCGCGACGAACTCGATATTCCGGTCTTTCACGATGATCAACATGGAACAGCGATCATCGCGGCAGCGGGCCTCTTGAACGCCTGCGAACTGACTGGCCGCAAGCTGAGCGAGGTAAAGGTTGTTGTAAGCGGCGCTGGCGCGGCCGGCCTTTCGTGCATCGGCTTGATCAAGCAACTTGGCGTGCCGCACGAGAACGTCATCGTCTGCGACCGCGAGGGCGTCGTCTATCGCGGGCGCGAAAAAGGCATGGACCAGTTCAAGGCCGCGCACGCGGTCGAGACAAAGGCTCGATCCCTCGCCGATGCGCTCAAAGGCGCGGACGTGTTCATGGGGCTGTCGGTGGCGGGCGCGGTCAGCGGCGAAATGATAAAGTCCATGGCGAAAAAGCCAATTGTGTTCGCGATGGCCAATCCCGACCCGGAGATCATGCCTGAAGACGTTTTGACGGCGAGGCCCGACGCGATTGTCGCAACGGGGCGCTCGGACTACCCGAACCAAGTGAATAACGTTCTGGGCTTCCCGTACATCTTTCGCGGCGCCCTTGATGTGCGCGCGCGCCAGATCAACGAGGAGATGAAAGTGGCCGCGGCGCGCGCGCTGGCGGCGCTGGCAAAGCAAGATGTGCCGGATGAGGTGGCGGCCGCCTATGAGGGTCGGCGCCTGACGTTTGGGCCGGACTACATCATTCCCTCCCCTTTTGACCCGCGGCTGATTTCGGAAATTCCGCCGTATGTGGCCAAGGCAGCTATGGACTCCGGCGTGGCGCGCAAGCCGATTGCGGACATGCAAGCTTACAAGCACAGCCTGGCGCAACGGCTCGACCCAACGGCGGCGATGATGCAGCGCGTGCAGACCGTGGTGCGGCGCTCGCCGCGCTGCATCGCGTTTGCCGAGGGCGAGGAACCCAAAGTGATCCGGGCGGCTTACGCATTCCAAGAGCAAGGGCTGGGTCGCGCGGTTCTGGTGGGACGCGAAGACCTGGTTCGCGCCAACATGGCGCAAGCTGGCATTCCGGAAACAGCTAAGATCGCAATCAGCAACGCGCGCGTGTCGGAGCACAACGCACTCTATACTGACCACGTCTACAAGCGACTTCAGCGCTTCGGCTATTTGCACCGCGACGCGCAGCGTCTCGTGAATCAAGACCGCAATGTGTTCGCGGCTTGCATGGTGTGGGCTGGCCACGCCGACGGCATGGTGACAGGCGTTACGCGCAACTACGCCACAGCGCTCGAAGGCGTCTTGAAGGCGGTTGACCCCGCCCGCGGCGAGCGCGCCATGGGCATGTCGATCATTCTGATGAAGGGACGCACGCTGTTTGTTGCGGACACTGCGGTCAGCGAGTTCCCGGACGCGGAGGAACTTGCTCAGATCACCCTTCAGGCAGCAGCGATGGCGCGCGGATTTGGCGCCACGCCCCGGGTGGCGCTCTTGTCGCACTCGACGTTCGGCAATCCGCAGATGGAACGCTCGGAGAAGATCCACGACGCTGTTTCAATTTTGGATCGTCGGGAGGACTTAGCGTTTGAGTACGAAGGCGAAATGAATGTCGATGTGGCGCTCAACCCCGGAATGCGGGAGCTTTACCCATTCTCGCGTCTGTCGGAGCCGGCGAATGTGCTGGTGATGCCGGCGCTGCATTCGGCCTCGATCGCGACCAGCCTGTTGACGACAGCGGGCGGCGCGACAGTGATCGGGCCGGTGTTGACGGGACTGGCGAAGCCGATCCAGATCGCGCCGCTTGGCGGCACGGTGTCGGACATTGTGACGTACGCGACGCTGGCGGCGTTTCAGGCGGCCGAGCGGAAAGACAGCTAAGCAGCTTGCACCGCTGCCGCCGGCTGGACGCGGGTTTGGCGCCACCATTCGAGCAGCGCGAGCGCGACCGCCACAAGCCCGATCCAGGCGGCGAAGACGAAGACATTGGCGAAGCGATCGGCCTGGGCTTCCAGTCCTTGGTCCTTCACCGCATCGACATAGGCGCCAATGCGCGGACGGAAGATGACGCCAATCAGGAGCGCAAGTGATGACAACAGTGCGTACTGCACGGCCGCATAAGAGCGATTGACGATGGATGAGAGCCAGGCGACGTGCACAGCACTGGCGAGGCCGCCCGCCAGGTTTTCCATGGCAATCACGGCGGTGAGTTGCGTGAGACGATGGTCGAGGGCGACGCCATCGAAAATGGTCGCGCCAGTGGCCTGCACGGCGCCGACAAACCCCGCCAGCGCCCAGTCAAGCGTCGCGCCAATGCCTGTGCGGGAGAGAACGCCGTCGATCCAGGCGCCGCCAGTGGCGAGGTCGGCGTAAAGAAGATTGGTCGCCGCGGCAACAATGCCGCCAAGGATCAACGAGGGCATGCGGCCGATCAAAGCGATCGAGACGCCACCCAAAGCAATACCAACAAGCGTCATCACGACACCGGCCATCTTGGACGCGACCGCGACGTCGGAATTCGAGTGCTCCAAGATTGAGACGTAGAACGGGTTGGCGAACGAACCCCAGATCGAGTCGGCGATGCGGTAGGTCATCGCCAGCGCCAGGACGGGCAGCGCCCAGATCCAGTAGCGGCGAACGAGATCGGCAAGCGGGGCCAGAACGCGCGCGAACAAGATGTCGGCGAAGGCGTTGGAGCGGACGGGCGCGTCGAGCGCGCCGGGTTTGCGCGCCAGCCAGAAGGAAATCGCCAGCGGCGCGCCGATGGTGAGCAGCAAAATCCACGGCGTGGCGGCGTCGCGAAAGGCGGCCGCGCTCGCCGAGGGATTGGCGAGCGTGTAAAACATGAAGCCGAGGAGCGCGACGCCGGCAATCGCCCAACCAGCGGCGACGGGCAGCGCGGCGCGACGGCGAAGCTGGCGCACTTCGGGGTCATCCTCGCCGGCAGCTGCGGCTTGCTTTGGCGCCAATAGCGGCTCGGGCGCCGCGAGCGTCGCCAAGATGCAGAGCGCCATCAGAGCTGCGAGGAACGCCCACATCGTTGGCCAACCGGATGCAAGATCGAGGAAGACGTCGCCAGTGACCGTCAGCCCATCGACCGCCGCACCGGGCCTCGCTGGCGTGATGACGGGCCCCTCCTCACCGGCACCGATGTTGAACACAAGCTCGGTGGGATCGGCCGGTTCGCCATTGCGGGTGTTTTCGATAAGCAGCGTTTCAACTAGCGACTCATCTTCCGGTGTCAGCGCGGCGATGGCTGGGCTGGCGGCGTCGAGCACGTAGGTGAAGTCGCCGTCGGCGTTCAGCGTAAGTTCGCCGTACTGGCCGGCGATTGTCGCAGGCGCGTTGAGCGGCGCGAACTGGGTAGCGCGGTCGATCGCCCAGACGTCGGTCAGCAGCAGCGCAAGCGCTCCACCGGCAATGGCGGCCAACCGGTAGCCAAGCTGATAGCGCACGGTGATCGCGTCCAGCTGCTTGTCGCCTACGGCGGTTTCGATGCGCCAAGCATCGATGACGATGTCTTGGCTGGCTGAGGCGAAAGAAGCGGCGACCGCAAACAGCGCGAAGAGCAAGAGGCTTTCACGCGGGTCGAATAGGGTCATTCCGAACAGGCACGCCGCGATCAGCGCTTGGCAAAGTACAATCCAGGCGCGACGGCGACCAACGGTGTTGGCGAATGGAGGCGCCAACCAGTCAAACGCGGGCGACCAAATGAATTTGAACGCGTAAAATAGCCCAATCCAGGAAAGCGCACCGATGGCGCCGAAACCGGCGCCGGCATTGGTGAGCCACACGCTCATGGAGCCAACGAGCAACGCATACGGCAGACCGGCGGAAAAGCCGAGCGCGAGCGAGATATGTCGGGTGCGGAAGGGGAGCGCGGGCGCGGCTGTCTCAGTCATGCTCACAAACTGACCGGCTTTTGGCGGCCGGTAAAGCGCGCCGCGACCACCAACAGGCGCTCGGCGTCGATTGGCTTGGTCACAAACTCGTCCATGCCAACAGCGAGCGCCGCGGCTCGGTCCTGCTGACTCGCATCGGCCGTCAACGCAATGATGGGGGCGGATGCGGAGGGCCCAGCGCTCGCCCGAATGCGGGCCGCAGCTTCCAGCCCATCCATGCGCGGCATGCGGATGTCGAGAAGGATCAAGTCGAAGACAGCGTTCGATGCGACAGTCATGGCTTCTTCGCCGTCCCGCGCGATGGTCACATTGCACCCTGCGCGCGCCAGCAGTGTGCGCACGAGCAAAGCGTTCACAGGATTGTCCTCAGCCACCAGCACCCTGAGGCCCTCCAGCGCCGTCGCCTTCTCTGAAAGCGACACGCCGCTCGCCTCCCTCAGCGCGATGAGAACCCGTTCGGCCAAGGCATGGCGGCGGAATGGGTTCAGCACGTAGTGCGCGAGACCAAGCGCACGACAACGTTCGATGGCGTCGCGCCGCTCTTGGGGAATCAGTGCGACACGCGCCTTTCCCGCCGTATCGAGTCGATCCTCGTCGCCATCGACGACGACAATGTCGGCCAGCGCGACTTCAGAGAGGCGCGCGCCTAAAGAGACCACCGCCACCTCAAGAGCGCGGCGACGCAGCGGCGAGACCGTCGAAACGGCGACGGCGATGCCGGCAAGGGGTTGTCTTTCGGGAGGTGCGTCAGTCGCTGCCATGGGCAGGTCAACCCAGAAGAGCGCCCCCTCCCCCGGACGTGAAGAAAGACCCGCCTCGCCTCCCATGACATGAGCAAGGCGTCTCACGATCGCCAACCCTAAGCCAGCGCCGCCATGGCGACGGGCGATGCCAGCGTCCGCTTGTACGAACTCGTCGAAGATGAGCTGTTGTTTGTCCGGGGTGACGCCGGGGCCAGTGTCGCGCACCGCAAACCGCAGCCGCCCTTCTCCAAGCGGCGATACTTCGATGGCGACGCCGCCGGTCTCGGTAAATTTGATGGCGTTGCCTGCGAGATTGAACAGGATCTGCCTCAGCTTGCCCTCATCACCCTTTATTGCCATCGGGGTTCCAGGGTGCACGATGACGACGAGGTCGATGCCTTTGACATGCGCTCTCGGCGACAACAGTTCTGCGATGTCCTGCAATAGGTTTTCTGGATCGAATTCGACGCTCTCAAGTCCGCCGTGGCCGGCGTCCAAGCGCGCGTAATCGAGGACATCAGTAATGAGATCGAGCAGCAGCGCACCGGACTGCTTGATGGCATCGACGTAAGCGCGTTCGTTCGGTTCGAGTGCAGAGGCTCCCAACAATTCGGCCATTCCCAGGATGCCGCTCAGCGGCGTCCGCAACTCGTGCGTCATGGTCGCGAATAGCGTGGTCTTGGCGCGTAGCGCTTGTTCGCTGGCGTAGACGTATCGGGTGACGTCGCGCGCCACCGCGAGGCGGGCGCCGTCGGCGAGGATGCGTTCGCTCCATTCGAACCGGCGGCCGTCGGGCGCGGGCGCGTCGAAGCGGCGCTCGCCGTTGACGAAGTCGGGCGCCTCTGTGCGTCCCCAGGGCGGTCGCTTGGGGCCGATCCAGTGACGAAACGCGGCGCGAAATGCAGCATTGGCCCGCACGAGCGCGCCGTCCGCCGACAAGATCGCCGCGGGATCGGGCAACGCCTCGAAGGCGTCGAAGGCGCTAGCGGCGGCGGGACGGCCCATTGCCGGGATCAAGCGCTCGCGCGGGTTAAGAAACTCTCGCCAAGGCGCCCGCTTCCGCCCCCGCCCACTCCCGCTTGAGGCTCAAGGCCTCGGCAACATGAATGCGACGCACGCCGTCGGCGCCGTCGAGGTCGGCGACGGTGCGCGCGACTTTGAGGGTGCGGTGGTAGGCGCGCGCTGAAAGCGACAGCGTCTCGGCTGCTTTGGCGAGGAGCGCGGCGCCCGGCGCGTCTGGCGCCGCCAGGCGCTCCAGACTCTCGAGGCTGAGCGCTGCGTTCAGCCCGGCGGCCCGGGCGGCTTGAGTCCGACGCGCGCTTGTGACCCGCGCAGCGGCCTCCGCAGTGCCTTCGATCGGGGGCGGCAATGCAAGGTCAGCGGCGGTCACGGGGGGGACGTCCAACTGAATATCGATGCGATCGAGCAATGGGCCCGACAGGCGGGCTTGATAATCGATGGCGCAACGAGGTCCGCGCCGACAGCGGCCTGCGCCAAAGCCGCCGCCGCAACGGCACGGATTCATAGCGGCCGCGAGCATGATGCGGGCAGGATAGGTCACATGGTGATTGGCGCGCGCGATTAACACCTGGCCGGATTCCAAAGGCTGGCGCAGCGCATCGAGCGCCTGTTGCGAGAACTCCGGAAGCTCATCAAGGAACAGTACGCCTTGGTGCGCAAGGCTGATTTCCCCAGGTTTGGCGCGCAGGCCGCCCCCGACGAGTGCGGCCATGGACGCGCTGTGATGTGGCGCGCGAAACGGACGAGCGCTCGTTAGCCGGCCGCGTTCGAGCAAACCTGCCACAGAGTGGAGCATGGAGACTTCGAGCAACTCTTCCGACGAAAGTGGCGGCAACAGGCCCGGCAAACGTTGCGCCAACATCGATTTACCGGCGCCCGGCGGGCCCACGAGCAGGATATTGTGGCCGCCAGCGGCGGCGATCTCTAGCGCACGCTTTGCTTGCTCCTGTCCACGCACATCGCGGAGATCTGGCTGGGTGCACGTTGCGACGAGATCACCCCTCGCGGGTGGTCGGAGCGGCGCTCCGCCACGAAAATGATTCACCAAAGCAAGGAGCGACGGTGCGGCCAGCACCTCGCCGCCGGCCCACGCGGCTTCTGAGCCGCAGGCCTCTGGGCATAGGAACGCTGCGCTCATGGCGTTAGCGGCCATCGCAGCCGGTAGAGCCCCCGGCGCCGCCGCCAATGAGCCGTCGAGGCCGACTTCGCCAAAACACACCACACCGTCCAAAGCGTCGTGCGGGAGGGCGCCGATGGCTGCCATCATGGCGAGCGCGATGGGCAAGTCGTAATGGGTTCCCTCCTTCGGGAGGTCTGCAGGCGCCAAATTTACGACCAGGCGCCCCGGTGGGATGGCGAGGCCAATTGATGCGAACGCCGCGCGCACGCGTTCGCGCGCCTCGGAAACTGCCTTGTCGCCGAGCCCGACAATGACAATGCCGTGCGTTCCGCCTGTGAGTTGGACTTGCACCTCAACGCGCCGCGCTTCCAAGCCCACGAAGGCAACCGTTACAGCGTTGGCGCAGGTCAGCATGGCTCAGCCTTTTTCCACAGCTATGCGCCCAGATAAGGGCATAGCGAGAACAAAAAGGCAACAAAAAACGAATGCAGCGGTGAGTCGGGCGATGTTATCCCGGTAACTCCCTCAGCGCACTTCAATTCACCGGCGCGCCGTCGGACGAGCCTCGATACTCCGGGTCGGGGACGCCTTGAGCGAGATACGGCGCTGACGGCGCGCGCACCTCCATGAAGGAGACGACGCGCACAACGCCCGGCACGACGCTCGCAATTTCTGCGGCCCGGCGCAGTTCCTCATCGGAGCGTGCGATACCCATCAGGTACACATTGCCCTGAAAGGTCTCGATGTTGACGTTAATGGCGCGAACGGACGAACTCGCGGTCAAACGCGCGCGAATTTGGGCGGTAATGAACTCGTCTTGTGCGCTTCGTACAAAACTCGAGCGCGGGCCAACGACCAGTTCGTTGTAGACGTAGTTGAGCGAGTGCACGCTGCGCGCAATCGTCTCGGCGGCGGCACGGTGCTCCTCGGTGGGTACAACACCTGACAAGAGCAAGGACCCATTGGCGACTTCCACATCGACCTCGGCGAAGGCAGAGCTATCGGCTGTCAGTAGGCGCGCTTTCACACGCTGGGAGGATGCCGCATCGTCGATCCCCTCGCCGACCGTCCGGTCCTGCACAGCATAGACGCCAACGCTGGCGGCGGTGCCAACGGCGGCGGTAACACAGCCACTTGAGGTCGCGCAGGCGGCTATGACGAAGGTGGCGGCGAGTTGCGAGCGCATTTGCACGCAGTTTGCGACGAGAGCGTTTATCTCCGCTTAACGAAGCGGTTCGTGATGCCAAGCGGCGCGCTCGTGACGCGGCCACATCCCTGCTATCACAATTAGGTCAAACCGGATCGGCGCCTGCTGCAAGCGCCAGCGTCCCGCCAAGGCTTCCGCAGCGCGGCCGATCCGTTGTTGGGCCATGGGGGTCACGGCAAAGACGCCAGCTTCAAACGTCGCGCGCGCCTTCACTTCCACCATTATGAGAACGCCCTGCTTCCAGGCGGCAATGTCAACCTCCCCGAAGGGGGTGCGCAGGCGATGGCCCAAGATGCGATACCCCTTGGCCATCAGGTAGAGCATCGCGACCCACTCGGCGAAGCGGCCACGCCGTTCGGCGTCGCGGCGCTTCAAGACTTCTCTCGGATCGCGAGGACTGCGGCGTAGGCGCGTTTGCGAGAGACGCCGAGTTCGTCTGATGCTCGCTCGGCCGCGTCTTTGGCGCTAAGGTCAGGCCATGACGCAATGAAGTCGGCAAGAGCTTCGTCAGAAACCGCCTCTGGCGGTAGCGGCGGCGCAACGACGACGACAATCTCGCCCTTTGGGGCGCCCTGCGATCCATAGTGCGCGGCGAGCTCACCTAGCGGTGCGCGCCGCACTTCTTCGAAGAGCTTGGTGAGTTCGCGCGCGACTGCGGCGTCGCGCGGGCCCAGGACTTCGGCCATGGCAGCAAGCGACTCCGCAAGGCGCGGGCCGCTTTCGTAAAAGACCAATGTCGCCGGGATCTTTGACAGCTGAGCCAGTGCGGCGCGCCTGGCTGCGTCTCTGTTGGGGACGAAACCGGCAAAAAGAAAGCGGTCGCTTGGGAGGCCCGAGGCGACAAGCGCGGCCAGCGAGGCTGAAGCACCGGGAACCGGAACAATGCGATGACCCGCCTCGATGACGGCGCGGGCGAGTTTGTACCCGGGATCCGAAATAAGCGGCGTGCCCGCGTCTGAAATGAGCGCAACGCTCTCGCCACGGCCGAGCGCCGCAACGATGTCCTCGCGAACGGTTTCGGCGCTGTGATCGTGATAGGCGGCGGTCTTGGCTTTCAGGCCGTGCGCATCCAACAGCTTCCGAGCGACGCGGGTGTCCTCGGCATAGATTTTATTAACAGACGCTAAGATATCGAGCGCGCGGAGCGTGATGTCGCGAAGATTTCCTATTGGGGTGGACACGACATAGAGCGCAGCCTCCAAGGATGGACTGGGCGCACGGGGCTGGCTACGGTCGCGGCTCTCATCATCTCCGGAGTTGGACGAAGGGTTCTTCATGGCTGCCGGCAAATCATCACCCCGCCCGACGCTTCCGCCAAGCACTTTGCGGGCCGGAGCCGCCTTGAGCTTGGCGGCGTTCATGGCCGCGTGTGCGACCGCGCCGACAACGCCGCCCTCACCGGGCGGAACGCCAACGTTGCCGCCACCCCCGCCCGGCGCCGAAGTGCGCACGCGTGACGGTGTTACCCCGCCGTTCATGCGAGACAGGCCAATTGTGCGGGTCGGGTTGTTGTTGCCGTTCTCCCTGCGGCCGCAAGACGCAGCAGCGCTCTACAACGCGGCCGAGCTCGCGCTGTTCGACCACGGCGGCCCAAACACTCTGCTTATCCCGCGCGATGCAGGGTCTGATCAAGCTTCAGCCACGGCCGCAGCTGCGGCGCTGG
>CAYRHK010000015.1:0-17729 GCA_964423825.1 uncultured Terricaulis sp.
TTCGCCGACGCCGTAAACGTGGGGAATACCGAGATAAGCCGAATAGTCCACCCGGCCCACAAGGTACGCGATCATGCCGAAGGTCGCCGCCGCGATCATCACCGGCACGATGGCGAGCCCGTCGAGGCCGTCGGTGAGGTTCACCGCGTTGCCGAAGCCGGTGATCACAATCATTGCGAATATGATGTAGAAGGCCAGCAATTGCAGCCCCCAACCGTTCACGAACGGCAACGCAACGGTGGTGAGAGCGTCACCGGACATGAGCGCATTGAAGAAGCCCATGGCATCATGGGTTTGGTCGGGCGTGGTGTTGATCCATTCCGCGACCAGCATGATCAGTACGGCCACCAGCGCCGTACCGAATTCGAACGCGAGTCTCAGTCGCGCCGACAAGCCGCCATGATGTTGTTTGGTGACTTTCGCGAAGTCGTCGACGAAGCCAATGGCGCCAAAAGCGAGCGTCACAAGCAGAACCGCCCACACGTAGGGGTTCTCGAGGTCGGCCCACAGCAGCGAGGCAACGCCCAGGCCGATCAATATGATGAGGCCGCCCATCGTGGGCGTCCCCTTTTTGGTCAGGAGGTGGCCCTCTGGGCCGTCGGTGCGAATGGGCTGACCTTTGCCTTGCTTCTTGCGCAGCCAAGCGATGAACGGCGCGCCGATCGCGAAGGCGATGACCATCGCCGTCACCATGGCGCCGCCGGTACGGAACGTGATGTAATTGAACAGGTTGAAGAATTGGGAGCGCTCTTCGAATTGGCCCAAGAGCTCAAGCATTCCCATCCCCCTCAAGGCGCTTGAGCGCCTCCACGACGCGACTCATCTTGGAGCCGTTCGATCCCTTAATCAGAACTATGTCGCCAGCGCGCAAGGCGGCGGCGACCTGCGGCGCCAGCGCCTCCGCAGTCTCGGCATAGCCGCCTACGATCGAGGGTGGAAGCGCGTCTCTCAGAGCGGTCATGCGCGGTCCAGCCGCGAACACGAGGTCGACGCCCGCGCGCGCGATCGAATCGGCGAGACCGGCATGATATTGGCGCTCGTTCGCACCTAGCTCCAACATATCCCCAAGCGCCACGATCCGCCGGCCGCCGGGCCCCGGCGTGCGCGCGGCCAAAGTGGCGAAAGCCGCTTCCATCGACGCTGGATTGGCGTTGTAGGCATCGTCCACCAAAGTGAAGACGCCAAAGGGCGCGTTGATTGCGACAGCGGCGCCGCGTCCTTCGCCGGCGCGCAGGTGCGCGAGCGCGTGCGCTGCGGCCTCAATGTCGGCGCCAACGAGATCGGCGGCGGCAAGCGCGGCCACGGAATTGAGCGCCCAGTGGGCGCCTTCGACGCCGACGCGATAGCAGATGGTGCGGCCGAGAATCTCTGCTTCAGCGTTCGACCCGGTCGCATCCATGTCGAAACGAAGCAACCGCGCTTCGCAGGAGGGATCGCGGCCAAAGCGCACCAGCGTCGCGCCATGGCGTTCAGCGGCGGCGACCAAACGCTCGGCGCAGGTTGCTTCGTTCGGCACGAGCGCCGCGCCGCCGGGCTCCAATCCCGCATAAATATCGCCCTTCTCATCGGCGATGGCTTCGAGCGAACCCAAGTTTTCAACGTGAGCCGGAGCAATGGTGGTGACCACCGCGACATGGGGGCGAACTTGGCGCGTCAACGGCTCGATCTCGCCGCGGTGGTTCATACCGATCTCGAAGACGCCGAAAGCGCTTGCTTTCGGCATGCGCGCGAGCGTCAGCGGCACGCCCCAATGATTGTTGTAACTCTTGATCGACTTGTGCGTGGCGCCGCTCGCCGCCAGACAAAGCGCGATCGCCTCCTTCGTGGATGTCTTGCCCACCGAGCCGGTGACAGCAATGCGCTTGGCGGCGCTGCGCTCGCGCGCGTGCGCGGCGAGGTGGCGCAAGGCGACCAGCACATCGGGCACGACAAGCGCCGGGCCAAGGCCATCGGCAGTGCTCGCATCGGAAATCAACGCCGCGGCTGCGCCCGACACAAATGCTTGGGGGAGGAAATCGTGACCGTCGCGCACGTCCTTGAGCGCTACGAACAGATCGCCGGCCTCCAGCGAGCGGGTATCGATCGATACGCCGTCGGCGCTCCAGAGTTCGCCATTGATGAGTCGCCCGCCGGTTACGGCTGCTGCCTCTTCCGCGGTCCAAAGCGGCTCGCTCATGACGTCGCCTCCAACGCCGCTCGCGCGACATCCTGATCCGAGAACGGATGCACTACGCCCTTGATGATCTGGCCGGTCTCGTGACCCTTACCGGCGATCATGAGCGCATCGCCCGCGCTCAACATCGCCACGCCAGCGCGGATTGCGTCACCGCGATCGGCCATCTCTTGCGCCTTTGGAGCGCCTTCAAGGACGCGCGCGCGTATGGTCGCGGGCTCCTCGTTGCGAGGATTGTCGTCGGTGACGATGACGACATCGGCTTGCCGCTGCGCGATCGCGCCCATCTTGGCGCGTTTGTCCGCGTCACGGTCGCCGCCGCAGCCGAACACAACGATCACCCTCCCCCGCGCATGCGGGCGCGCGGCGCGCAGCAGGACGTCGAGGCCGTCTGGCGTATGCGCATAGTCAACGAACACATGGCCGCCGCTCTTGCTTTGGCCGACATGCTCCATGCGGCCCTTGATCGGCTTCAGTTTCGCCATCGCTGAAAACACCGCGTCGCGCTCTTCGCCGAGCGCCAGCGCCAACGCCGCAGCCATCGCCGCATTCAGGGCCTGAAACTCGCCGATCAAAGGCAGGTCGACCTTGTCTTCCTTGCCGCGCCATTTGAGGGTCAGCACTTGGCTCGCGGGTTTGGGAGAAATTTCGACTATCTTCAGGCCATCGGCGCCCGCGCGCCAGCCGGCGTTGAGAACGCGCAGATCGCGCTGCTGCGCCAATGCGGCGCTTGCGAAAGCTTCGCCCTCAGCAGAGTCGGCGTTGACGACAGCGTGGCCCGACGTTTTCACGAGCTCCCACAAACGCAATTTGGCCGCGCGATAGGCGTCCATGCTGACATGATAGTCGAGGTGATCCTGCGTGAGGTTAGTGAACGCCGCCGCGTCGAACGCCAAACCGTCGGCGCGGTGTTGCGTCAGCCCGTGGCTCGACACCTCCATCGCGGCATGGGTGACGCCATCGTCGGCGAGCATTTGCAATGTTTGATGGATCTGCACTGGGTCGGCGGTGGTGTGGCCGAGGTCGCGCACCTGCCCATCCCAAATCGCGCCGAGCGTGCCCAAGCTCGCCGCGCGCTTGCCGGCGCCACTCCAGATTTGGCGTAGGAAGTCGACAGTAGAGCTTTTGCCGTTGGTGCCTGTGACCCCAACCAACACCTTTGGTCTGCGGGGATAGAACTTGGAGGCGGCCAGTGCGAAATCGCGCCGCGCGTTCTTGCTCACGATGTGTGGAACGCCAGGGTCGGCACGGAGGTCGCCCTCGGACAGCACGGCGATTGCGCCCTGCGCCGTCGCAGCCGCCACGAAATCGCGGCCGTGCGCGGCGGCGCCCTGAAACGCGGCAAAGAGGAAGCCTGGACGGACCGCGCGCGAGTCAGCCGCCAATCCCGCGATTTCCAGCGCGCGCGCCGCCTCCGGCGCATCTTGGGCGAACAAATCCGCTAATTTCACGTAACCCTCATCGCGAGGGGCCTGCTTAGTCGCGCGCCTCGGCGATGCGCAAGCCCAACAGCGGCGCGGCGCGGCGGAGAACCCTCGCGACGATGGGTGCGGCGACGGCGCCGCCAGCTTCGCCAGCTCCGACCCCATCGAGCGCCACCACGATCACGTAACGCGGGTCGTCGCCGGGGAAAACGCCCGCGAACGAGGAGAAGTTGCGGCTGTCGTCATAGCCGCCGTCGGCGGTGCGCAATTCGGCGGTGCCGGTTTTACCCGCGACGTTGAGGCCTGGCACGTCTGCGGCGCGACCGGTGCCGCTGGTGACCGCCCCGCGCAGCATGGCCAGCAGCTGCGCGGTCGTTTCGGGTGAAAACACCGGCGCGGCGGCGATCTCGGCGTCTGGGGCGCGCGCCAAAAGGGTCGGCTCCACCATGGCGCCGCGATTGACGAACACCGTGTAGGCGCGAGCCAAGGCCGCTGGCGACGCTGCGAGCCCATAGCCGAACCCCAAAACGCCGATGTCGCGCGGCGCGGTCAAGCGCGGCGCGATCGGGGCGCGGTTCAGTCCCACCTGCAATTGCGTGGGTCGCATGAAGCCAAGGCGCTCAAGGTAAGCGCGTTGCCTGGCGCCGCCGACGCGCAGGGCAATCCGAGCGGCGCCAATGTTCGAGGACCGCGCCAATATCTCGCCTGCGTCGGCATCGCCAACAAAGGGGCGGTCATCGACAATCGGTGCGCCGCCGAGACTGAGCGGCTGTGACAAATCAAAGCGGTCGCTCGGTTGCACCGCGCCGGACTCGATCGCCATCGCGACGGTGAACGGCTTCATGACCGAGCCTAGTTCATGCACCGAACCAGCCACACGCTCTTGACGCGCGCTTTCCTCGGAACGTCCCGCCTGGTTGTTGTCGAACCGCGGCCACGACGCCAACGCCAGCACCTCGCCAGAGCGACCGTCGAGCAAAATCGCTGAAGCGCCCTGCGCGCCCGCCAGGTCAGCGGCGGCGACCAGTTCGGATTCCAAGGCGTACTGCACGCGGACGTCCAACGAGAGGCGCAGGTCGCGGCCCGCTTCGGCAGCGGCGCGTATCTGCGCATCCAGCCCGCGCTCAACGCCTGCCAATGGGTTGAGGTCCACATCGGTGAAGCCCAACACATGGGCGGCGAGCATGCCTTGGGGATAATCGCGCTTAGGCTCTGACTCAAAGCCGATACCGGCCAAACCTAGATCCAACGTGGCCTGACGCTCGTCATCGGAGAGGCCGCGCCGCAAATAGACGAGATCGCGCGTCGTATCTCCGAGGCGGCGCACCAGGATTTCGCGATCAAGATCGGGGAAGCGCGCCAGAAGCGCGTCAGCGGTGGCGACAGCGTCCCAGACCCGCGAGGGCGCAGCAGTCAGCGCGTAGGCGCGGAGCGTTGTGGCCATGAGAACGCCGTTGCGGTCGACTATGTCAGCACGGGGCGTGACAGCGGCGATGCTGGCGCTGGCGTCATCGGCCAAGGGATCGCCGCTGAAGGCCAGTTGCACGGCGCGCCCCGCCAACAGAACCAGAATGGCCAGCAGTGTGACAATCAACAACCTTCCACGAACGCGGCTGTTGGCTGGACCAGCGCCGCCCTGCTCAAGCGCACGCCAGCGGGGGTGCGCGGCGCCGCTCACGGGCTGTCGCTCGCGGCGCGCGGCGGCGGCAAACGATCGACCAGCGCACGCTCGGGCAAGGCTGCGTTTCCCGCGCCGGGCTCAAGGCCGAGGCGCTCGCGCGCCAGACGCTCGACATTCTCGGGACTTCCCAGCCGCGCCACTTCCGCGCGCAGCGCCCGCACGCGCGCCTCTTCGTCTTGCACCTCTGTCTGCAACGCGCGCACGTGCGACTGCGAGCGCGCGGCGTCGGTCTTGGCTTTGTACAAGCCAACAAACAGCGCCGCCACCAACGCGATCCCCGCGATGTGCCAGAGACGCCTTAGTTTAGCTTGTCCCATTCGGCCTCCGCGCGCGGCGCCAGCGATGGCGCCTCAAGTTCGTCCCATGCCGGCGCCGCCGTGCGCACCGCCCACCGCAGGCTCGCAGAGCGCGCGCGCGGATTAGCGGCGATCTCCTCATCGGACGGCGCGGTGGCGCGCTTGCGCTCCAGTGTGAAACTTGGCGCCCGTTCTTGGGGCAAGTCAGGCGCATGGCGCGAGCCGCGTCCCAGCGCGTCGGCGCGTGCGGCGAAGAACTGTTTCACCATACGGTCCTCGAGCGAGTGGAACGACACCGCAACGAGGCGCCCGCCCGGTATCAGCGCGCGCTCAGCCGCCGAGAGCCCGCGCGCCAATTCTCCCAGCTCGTCGTTCACCAGCAGGCGCAGCGCCTGAAACGTCTTGGTCGCCGGATGCGTGCGCGCGCCCATGCGCCCGCCGACCGCGTCCTCGACTATCTTGGCGAGATGAAGCGTGCGCACGATCGGTGCGGCGGCGCGCGCCTGAACAATGGCGCGCGCGATGCGGCGGCTGTCGTCGTCCTCGCCGTAATGATAGATGAGGTCGGCCAGCGCCGGCTCGGAGAGCTTGTTGACGGCGTCCGCCGCGCTCGGGCCTTGCTTGTCCATGCGCATGTCGAGATCGGCGTCCGCTTGAAATGAGAAACCGCGCGCCGCTTCGTCGAGTTGAAACGACGACACGCCGAGATCGAACACGACGCCCGTTAAGGGTTCGTTTACGCGTTGGTCGATTTCGCTGAATCGCGCCGCGACCATTGTTAGCGCCTTCGGATACTCACTCAACAGCGGCTTGGCCCGGTCTATGGCGTCGGGATCGCGGTCGAAGGCGACCACGCGCGCGCCACGCTCCAACATGGCTCGGGTGTAGCCGCCGCCGCCAAAGGTGGCGTCGACGTAGAGCGCGCCGGGCTCAATCGCCAGCGCTTCAAGAACCTCGTTCAGAAGGACAGGCGCATGGCTCATGGGCTGATATGAGCACGATTCACGCTTTGTTAGCAGGTCGCCGATGCAGCGCGCACACCCGCCCTTAACGGGCGTGCCCCTATAAGCACAGGCTTTCAAGGGACGGTCATGAAGCTGCACCTGCGCGACCTGGTCGAGCGCGTCATCCTTTGCGCCTTCGGCGGCTGGCTGATCTGGCGGATCCTGGCCGCGATCTTCGCGGGCGAGGCCTCATGGGTGTCGGCCTTCGTGCTCGTCGGCGAAGTGCTGGTGCTTTATTTTGTGTTGACGGGTCGACCGGCGAAGGACGTCTCGGCAAGCCCGCGCGAGTGGCTGCTGGCGTTCGCCGGCAGCGCTGCGCCATTGCTGGTGTCAACCGGCGGCGAGCCGATGGCGCCGGCGCTGCTGATCGTCATCTTGTTTCTTGCCAGCATCGTCGCGCAACTGGGCGCCAAGCTCAGCCTCAACCGCTCCTTTGGCATGGCGCCCGCCAATCGCGGCGTGGTCACAAAGGGGCTTTACGCGTACGTGCGCCACCCGGTCTATGCGAGCTATCTGATCGGCCATGTCGCCTTCCTGTTCGCCAACCCGACCTGGTGGAACGCATGCGTCTACGCCGTCGGCTTCGCGCTGCAGGTTGGGCGCATGAACGCCGAAGAAGGCCTGCTCGGGCGCGATCCGGCGTATGCCGCCTATCGCGAACGCGTACGGTACCGGCTGGCGCCGGGGGTGTATTAAGAAGAGCCAGTCGGCCTATAAGCCGGGTTCTGTACCTGAATCGTAGCTCAGGCGACGACCATTCCTCTGGACCGCCCATCGCTGAGCGGTTCTCGCGACCTACCCGAGCACGCGCCCACGGACGGGCTCGCACGCATTGCTGCGCCGGAGTGCTCCTATTCGGTCTTGCTCCCGGCGGGGCTTGCCGTGCCGCCTTCCTTGCGGTCGGCGCGGTGGGCTCTTACCCCACCGTTTCAGCCTTGCCTGATCCCGGCGAACCGGGCCATCGGCGGTTTGTTCTCTGTGGCGCTATCCCTTGAAGCGATCTTGCGACCGCTCCCGGCGGGCGTTACCCGCCGCCGTATCCGCGTGGAGCCCGGACTTTCCTCGAACGCGTCCTTTCGAACTTGCGCCCGCGGCCGTCCGGCCGACTGGCCAAAGAAACATAGTGCAGCGAGCAGGGAAACGAAAGCCTCAAGCCGCGCGGGCGCGCGCCAAGAGTTCTTGAGCTTCGCCGCGCACGTGGGCGTTCATCCGCTCGATCTCCTTGAGCGCCGAAGCGATGGTCTTCTGGAAGCTCTCAAGATCGTTCAGCAATTCGTCGAGCCTGTCCTTGATAGTGGTGTGGCGCGAGCACTCGACCTTGCCCATGATACGCGTGACTTCGAGGCCGGTGGCGACGCGGTTCATGTCGAGGCAAGATTGCTGGAAGCCCGCGATCTTCTTGGCGATGACTTCAAGTCCCGCGGTGGCGCGGGCGCGATATTCCTGCTGCTGGGCGTCAAGCAGGCGCATCTCCGATTCACGCGGCAATGGGCAGGCATTGGCCTCGCCCGCGAAGAAGGCGAGCAATTCGCGCTGCACGCGCGCCGTCGACACCAGGAAGTAGCCGTCATTGATGGCGTGGGCGACTTCGCGCGCCGAGGCGCTGAACGCGGCCAGAATCTCCTTCATCTCGTTCGAGAGCAGCGTGTAATTGGTGGAAATGACGCCGATGGCGGCGCCGGCCGATCCAAGTTGGGCGGCAAGCACACGGAAGTTGAACGGCACGCTCTCATTGGCGGCGTAGGCATCAGTGATGACGTCGGCGCGCGCGATCAGCGCCTGTGCGGTTTCGATCAAGGCCGCGAATTGAGCGAGCGCGGGATCGACGGGGTGCGAGAGGCGCGCGTCGCGGGTCTTGAGTTCGGCGCCGAGGGCCGCGGCCATGAAGGCCGGATAGTCGCTGAACCCCAGTTCCCCGAGGCGCGCGAGAAGAAGTTTTGCGCTGTCGGCGGGCGAGAGCTTCTCGCGACGTTCCAGGGCAGCGAGCGCAGCGTATTCCTGCTTCACAACGCCCAGAACATCGCTGGACGGGCGCAGGCGCACCGAGAGGTAGCCGCCATCGATCGGCGTGACGATCGCGTAAACCCAGTAGAAGCGCCCATCCTTGGCGCGGTTCTTCACGAAAGCGCCGATGGGCTTGCCCTGCTTGATGGTGTCCCAGAGCAGCCAGAACACAGCGCGCGGCATGTCTCCGTGACGGATGATCTTGTGCGGCCTCTCCAGCAGCTCGGCCCACTCGTACGCCGCGACGCGCTGAAACACGCCGTTGCCGTACTTGATGATGCCGGCCGCGTCGGTGCGGGAGAAGAACAACTCCTCGAAGCCGAAGCTGATCTCGCCGACATCGAGGGCAGCCGAAGTTTGCAACGTGCTCATGAGTGAAGATTCGGCTTTATAGCGGCGCGCGACGAGCGCGGGGAAAGCCGACCCTAAGCAGAGTGTGGTTTCGCGATGGTTACGTTGTTGGCGCGTTGGCCGCGACAATCTGGCGAGCGATGTCGTCGACGATATCGCGGGTCTCTTCGTCGACGGCGCCGCTAACCTCCGCCTGACGGTAGCGGGCCTGGAAGGCGTGCACGCACTGAAAGGTCGGGTCGTCGAATTTGCCCGTTTCTTCGAGACCATAGCCGATCTGCGCGAGCTTTTCCTGCAGGGCTAGCACCGCGTCTCCGCTATCTCCTGCCTTCAACAGCAGGTCGCCGCCTCGCCCAATCGCGCAGCGCGGCGCGAGCGCTACTTGATAATCAGCAAGCGCGCTCCACGGAAATTTCTCTCCCGGATCGTGCTTGCGACCAGGCGCCACGTCTGAGTGCCCCACCACGCGCGAGGGTCCCAACCCATAGCGGGGCAAAATTTCCTGCAACAGCACGATGACGGCGTTGATCTGCTTCTCGGTGAAGTCAGGTAGATCAAAGTCGTGGCCGCCATTGGCGATCTCGATGCCAATGGAGCGGTCGTTGGTGTCGATGCGTCCTTCCCATGAAGACGCGCCCGCGTGCCAGGCGCGATGGGCTTCATGCACGAGCCGATACACGCGCGCTTCTTCGTCGATCATGTAGTGCGCGGAGACGCGGCCGAGTTGTGTCATCGGATCGATGTTGGGGTCTTGCCACGGGCCCGGATACTGGCCGGCGAGCGGGGCAGGATCAGTCAGCCGTCGCAGCGCGATCTCGGCGTTGTACATCCCAGTGTAATGCAGGACCACGAGATCGACCTCAGTGGTTCGCGGCTCGAAGTTCGGCGAGGGGCGATCGATGAAATGCACGTGAGCGGTCTAGCCGCCGCGCGCGGCGCTTTCCACCACCCAGCCGCTTGGCGTCTTGCGGGCTTCAAGCACTACCGCCTCTGCCCGCGGGCGACGCTTTGGCCAAAGCCGGCTCGCGAGCGCAACAACAGCCACCATGCATGCGACCGTCAGCGCGGCGCCCGCAGCGAATGCAATCGCGATCGCGGATCCGATCGCCAGGAAAACCACGCCGATTGCTTGGGCGATCGCATTAGCGATCCTGATGCCGGCATCGGCAGTCGTGGCGGCCATCGCTGGAACACTCCCTTGTCGAACACGATATGGCCTCGGAGGCTGCACAATCAATGCGGCGCGCTTGCGGCGATAGCGGCCGGTTCCCCAAGTTCGGCGCGAATGCGCGCGTAGGCAGCGTTAATCGCGGCGGTCTTGTCGCGCGCGATCTCCACGAACTCGGATGGCGCCCCCCTCTGGATCATGCGGTCCGGGTGGTTCTCCGCCGCTTGGCGGCGCCAAGCCTGGCGCACCTCTTCAAGGGAGGCGCCGGGGAGCAACCCCAGAACCGCATAGGGATCGTCGGCCTCCGGGCCCAGATTCGTCGCCTTTATTCGGCGGAATTCGAGTTCGGAGAACCCGAAAAGCCGCGCCACCTCCGCCAAATAGTCCGTCTCGGCTTGGGTTACGGCCCCATCGGCGGCGGCTATGTGAAAGAGCCCGTCCAGCACATCTTCCAGCAAACAAGGGCGGGCGCGGTACTTGCGCCCGATCTGTTTGGCATAGGATTCAAATCCTAGGACGGTTTGCTGTGCGAGTATAAAGGCGCGGCGAAAATGACCCTCTTCGCCAGGCGGGGGCCGAAACACGCGCTGGGCGGCCTCCATCTCGATGTGGAGTGCGTAGCCGTCAGCGCGCGCCATCTTGGCGGCGAGCCCAATCACCGCGGCGGTGAAACCAACATCGTTAGGCGCAGGCGCGCATTCTTCGCCCAATTGGGGCGGCTCCGCCTCCGGATCGAACGCACGGTTGGCCAGATCGAGAATGCGGGACCAGACAGACACAGCGGCCATCATGGACGATCAGGGCGCCCGGCGAAAGCGCGCTTCGACTCAAGGGGTCAGTTCTACGGCGAACCGCAACTGGCCGTCGGCTTGGGCGTCGTCGAAGCCCGCGAGGTAGGCGAGCGACAGCGACACATCGCCGAGAGCGAGCGCGGCGCGCGGCCCCCAATAATGTGCGCTCGCTTCGGGCTCGCCAAACCCTTCAACGCCCCATTGCCAGCGGTCGGACGCGCGCCACATCCCGCGCGCTGCGTAAACGTACTCCCACTCGCTGGAAACGCCACCGCCCAACGCGCGCGAGCCGTTGAGATTGAGGCGCACGTTGAGCGGCCCATCGCGGCGCTCGAACAGCGCCTTCACCTCGATCTGATCGTCGGCGCCGTTGACGCCCCACTTGTACTCGAACTGAGCGCCGATCTGCACCGGCCAGTCTCGCGACGGCGTGTAGAAGAAAACGTTCTCCAGGCCCACCGAGCGCAACTCGGCGTCGCCGCCGTCAGGATGCGACGCGCGAAAGACCAGCGTGGGGCGCCACCAATCAGTGAAGGAATAGCCGACCTGCGCACGGTGGGCGCGATCGCCGTCGAGCGCGTCGCCGGTGAATTCGGAAGTGCGGACCTCGAACTTGGTCGAGCCCTGCGTGACCACGGGGCTGGTGACGCCGGACGTGCCGCCGGGATCGGCGTGAGCTGCGCCGCTGACTGCGAGGAGCCCGGCCAGGATCGCTGAAAACCGCTTCACGTCGCGCCTCCAGGCGTAGGCGGCGCACTTCGGAGCGCGGCGATCTCGGCTCGAAGCGCGCGCAATTCCTCAAGTACGCGCGCTTGCACTGCGGCGGCGTCATCTTGGGCCGAAGCGATCTCCTCGACCTCCTCCTGCACCTCGTCGAGTTCTTCCTTGATTTCTTCCTGCGGCGCCTGCTGCACCGCTTCAACGATGACGCCGATGAAGAGGTTGAGCACCGCGAACGCCGCGACGACGGTGAAGCCCATGACGAACGCCCAGGCGTAGGGATATTCCGGCTGCAACCGCGCGATGGTTTCGCCCCAACCGTCGAACTGAGACAGCGCGAACAACGTGAGCAGCGCCTCGCCCAGATTGCGGAAGCCCTCTTCTTCGTGGAAGAGCGTCGTTCCCATCACGGCGCCGATGTAAAAGACGATCGCGAGAATTGCGAAGGTGGCGATGATGCCGGCCACGGCGCCGAACAGCGCCTCCACCACGCGCCGCATTTGCGGCACCGCGCTGATCAGACGGAATACACGCACGACGCGCAGCGTCCGCAACGCAGAGATCGCGGGGTTCACGGCGATGTAGCTCAGCCCCACAACCAGAACGTCAAAGATGTTCCAGCCATTGCGGAAATAGTCGCGCGGCCCTTGCGCCAAAAATTCGAGCACGAGTTCAGCGGTGAAGAGATAGAGGAAGTAGGTGTTCCACTGCTCGATCTGCGCGTGGTAGGGATTGGTCTCGCCGAAGTGCGCGTCATAGCCCAGGATCGCCGCGTTCGCGACGATGGCGAGCAAGATCAAGATGTCCCAGACTGGGTTGCGCGTGAGCCAGCGAAACAATGGGATGCCGCCTTGGCGCCTGGGCTTGGCGCCGCGCGCTTTCGCCGCCGCTTGAGTCATGATCGATCCCCTCCTCAGCCGGTTCCCCGGACCGGCCTCATGGGATCGGTTCTAGCGCCTGCGCCGCCGAGCGCAAAACCGCCGGGCTGGCTATCAGCTGATGGGCGGGGTTTGGGCCTGCCCGTCGCTGCGGCGAGCGATGATATTGAGGATGAAGCCCTGGACGTTGTAGGTGCGCCCGCCCCAGTGGCGGCCCGGCACGTTCCAAACCTGAACTTCGCTCCAGTCGCCGGCCTCGGAGACGTCGCGGATGGGGACATCGCGGGTGATTTCGCCGCCGTTGAGCCAATTGGCGTGGTCGACGACTATGAGCCGGGGCGACACCACTTCGCGCACCACGGCGACGTGGCCGCGAGCGGTGGTGTTGTAACCTTCGAGGACCATCACGGCCCCTTCGGTCGGGGCCGGCGCGGTCTCGTAGCGACCGCTCGCCTGGCGCCACCACGTGTGCGCGTCACCGTAGATTTCGACCCCCGACTCGCGGCGGGCGAACGGCACGCATTGTAGGCGGGCGCGGCCGTTTGCGATCCGAGCGGTGGGCTCGTAGGCCTCGTCGGGAAGGCGTTCGAACGCCTCAGGCGCCAAAGTCGCGTGGTCCGATGGCGGCTCCGCCGCGTCGGGGTCGACCGCCAAGTCCAGCGACAGTGGCGTCAGCGCGTCCGCCTCTGAGGCGGGCAGCGATGCGCCGGCGATGGCGGCGGCGGCAAGCACGAGGGCGCGTGTATCGAGCATGTTGACGTTCGACCAAGCGGGGCCGTGCCCCAGACTGGCACACAAAAACGCCTGGACGGCCTTAACAAACGCCTAATTCAACACCTGAACTCTTCGAAATGTTGAGGTTGCTATGGTAAACGCCAGCTCTTGGCCCAAGATGTTGCGCGTATGACTGGCAGTAGAAGTCGGGACTACATGAGTCATTTGGCCCGGCGCCGTGCGCACGAAGCCTAGCTGGCGGCGGCGTTGGCCAGGCTAAACGGGTGTATGAAACCTTCGGCTTCGTAAATTCGTCCGCCCCAATGGCCGCCCACGACGTGCCAGACCCTCACTTGAGTCCAGTCGTTGTTGGGCGAAACGTCGATGACCGGCACGTTTACCGTGATCTCGCCGCCGTTGAGCCAGTTGGCGTGATCGACACGTATGATGCGCTCGGACTCGATGCGGGTAACCACCGCGACGTGGCCGCGCGAGGCATCGCGATAGCCGCGCATGACGAAAACCGAGCCCACTGCCGGAGAGTTCGACTGCGGGTAGCGGCCAGACGCCTGCGCCCACCAGGTGTTGGCATTGCCGAATATCTGGACGCCCGATGCGTTGCGCGCGAACGGCACGCATTGTAGGCGGGCGTTGGCGTCGGCGATGCGGGGTTGGGCGCTGGGGTCGAACGGAAACGCGGGCCCTGAGGACGCCGACGGGCGAGGCGGAGCAACCGCTGCTCGCGGCGGCGCAGTTGCGCACGCCGTGAGCGCCAGCGAAAGCAACGCCAGCGCGGCGGCGCGTGAGCCGCCGAGTGGAAACACCCCGATCATTGCGGCCAATTTAGCGCAATGTCATTGGCATCCGGTGAACGTCGGCGAATAAGCCCGCCGGATTTACTAAACATAAACCATTCATTCGATTGACGACGAGTCGTCGTCGCTCGAATCTGGAGGTCAGCCATGGCCCTCGACCTTCTTGTCCGCCCCTGCTTTCAGCAGGATCTCGAACTGGTGCAGATCATCTACGGCCACCACGTGCTCAGCGGGACCGGCAGTTTCGAGACCATCCCTCCCCCTCTCGACGAGATGGCGGCGCGCTGGTCGCAGACGGTTCAGCGTGGTTGGCCGTTCCTGGTGGCCACGCCAAAGAGCGACCCAACCCGCGTGCTGGGTTTTGCCTATGCCACCCATTATCGCGACCGGGCAGCCTACGAGGGAACCTTCGAAATCTCCGTCTACGTCGCGCCAACCAGTTTACGCCAAGGCATCGGGGCCTTGCTGTTGAGCGAACTGCTCCAGGCGCTCCATGCCGATGGCGCGGTTGAGGCGCTAGCGTTCATCGGCGACAGCGCCAACGTCGCCTCTATTGCACTGCATCAAAAGTTCGGTTTTCGCCACGTAGGCGTGTTGCGCAACGTCGGCCAAAAATTCGGACGGCTGCTGGACGTGGTTGTGATGCAACGCAGCCTTCGCCGAAAGAAATAATATGGCAGAAGCGTGGTTGACGGCGCTGGCGCAGCGGTGCGATCCATTAACCACTCGCTAACCGCGAAGCAGACATCGTCTGATCCATCGGGAGGAGATCGCGATGCTTTTACGCCGGCTCGTGGTCGTTGGTTTGGTAGGGATTGCAGCCCTCGCGGCTAATGTGGCCATCGCTCAAGACACGCCAACAGGCGGCGAAGCGGTGGCAGGAGCATCTACGATCGGCGCTGACGACGTCAGCTTCGCCGATCCGTTGAACGCTTTCAGCGCCGACAAATTTTCTATCGATATCGGGGTGGGGGCCGCGCCCAGGTTCGCCTCATTCAGCCCATCGGAACCCCGCGACCGGGCACATGACGGGGAGCGGCGTTACGAGGTTGCGGTCGTCGCCAGGGACGTCGGCGGCATTGACGTGGCGTTTGCGCAGCGTGGCGGGCTCGGCTTTGATGACGAAGGCGAGCTTAACAGTGAACGCCGCGGCACCGAGTTGAGATTGGGACGGCTCGGCGCGAACGCCGACCAGCCTTCAGATCAGCCCACTTGGTATATTTTCGCAGCGTCGGAGGACGAGGCGCTGACGTGGCGGCCGGGCGTGCGCAACGAATTTGGCGGCGTGAGTTCGAGCTTTGGCCTTGAGCAGCGCATAGAGATCGGGGACCTGCAAGCGGGGGTCACCTATGAACGGAACGGCTGGCAGGCGTCATTCGCCTACGTCGAGCGTGAGATCAGCGCGCAGAACGGCTCGCGGACCGTTTACCAGGACGAGACGTTTACCGGCGTGACGCTCACGCTCCGGCACTAAAATTCATTCACCAAACGACAAGCCGGTGGCAGCGTTCGTGCATTGCCACCGGTTCTTCGTTGGCTGAATGCATGATGCAAAGACTGTTCACCGTCAGCATGCTGTTGTTCTGTGCGTGGGCGCCCGCCAGCGCCGCCGCGCAAGAAGCAAGTCCGGTCGATTTCGCCGACCCGCAAATTGCCCTGCGTGAGGGGGCGCGGTTCAGCTTCAGCCTTGAAATTGGCGCCGCGCGCCCGCTGGGGACGCAGACCCCGGATGGGCAAGACCTGGAGGTCGCCATTGTCGCGGGCGTTCCGGACGCTTTCGAGATATCGCTGTCACAACGTCAATCGATCCGCGCGGCCGATGTCCGCGACAGGTCGGAGCGCGCAACTGAGCTGCGCATCGGACGAGGATTGCTGCGCGAACATAAGGTCGACGAGAACGGATCGAGCGCCTACGCGTTCGTGGCGTCGAACAATGACGCCCTGACGTGGCGCCCCGACGCACGCAGCGCATTTGGCGGGCGCGGCGATACGCTGACGTTACAAGACCGCGTTGAAGTCGGCGATCTAGCCGCCGGAGTAACCTACGAGCGCGGCGGCGTGCAGGCTTCACTGGCCTATGTAGAGCGCGAGGCGTCAGCGCGCGTGGGGCGCGAGAGCTTTAGCCAAGATCAGCGCTTCACGGGCGTCACCATCACGATGCGGCATTAGCATTCCGCGCAGTCGCCGCGCTGGGCGCGTTCGATCTGCAGCGTGACATGGCCGATGCGGAAGCGTTGAGCGATCGCCTCGGCAACCGAAGCCAAGAACGCATCGTCGCTTCCCTCGGGGCGCACCAGGTGCACGGTCAGCGCTCGGGTTTGTGCACTCATCGCCCAGACATGCAGGTCGTGCACAGCAACAACACCGGGCTGCGCCGCCAATAGCGCGCGCACAGCGCCAACATCAATATCGCGCGGCGCGGCGTCGAGCGCGAGATCGAGCGACTCCCGCATCAGCCCCCACCCGCCCCATAAGATGAGCGCCACGACGCCGATCGAGATCAGCGGATCGATCCACAAGGCGCCGGTGAGCCACAATGCGAAGCCGCCGGCAATCACCGCCGCGGAGACGCCGGCGTCGCCCAGCATGTGCAGAAACGCGCCGCGCGCATTGACGTCGTGCTTTTTCGAGGACGCAAACAGCAAAGCGGTCGCGCCATTGATGACGACACCGACGGCGGCGACTCCCATGACGATCAGCGGCTGGGCTACCTCCGGCGAAAGCAAGCGCCGCCCCGCTTCCCAAAGAATGCCGCCGCAAGCCACCATCAGCACCAAGGCGTTGGCAAACGCCGCCAACACAGTCGCCTTGGCGAAACCGTAGGTGCGTTGCGCGCCGGCGGGACGCCTCGCCAACCATGCGGCGCCGCCCGCAAGTGCAAGCCCCAATACGTCGGATAGGTTGTGGGCGGCGTCGGATAGAAGCGCTGTCGAATTGGCGATGAAGCCCGCCGCTGCTTCGATCGCGACGAACGCCAAGTTCAGCGCGATGGCGATGCTATAACGTTTGTCGCTTGTCTGGTGATGGTGATGCGCGTGATCGTGCCCGTGTGCGTGGCCGTGATGCGCATGCATGGACGCGATGTGGCGCGCTTTGCGCGCGCGCGCAACTGCGCACGCTCAGAGCGGCATGAACAGGACACGCCCGCCCTCTTCGCGCGCGACGCGGCGCGCTTCGCGGCAATCGCTTATCGGCGGCTGCGCTTCCGGGGCGCGGCCTTCGACCCACGCGCGGCACCATCCGGCGCGCGGCAGCGCTTCGCTGGGGACACCACTAAAGTCGTTGGATCCCTCGTAGGACGCGGCTTCGATCTCACCTTCGGTCGTGCCTTCAACCACGCGTCCGCCCCAACGCGCCGCCACCCAGTGGGCGTGGCGACAGTCCATGTCCTGCGGCTGGCGGTCGACGCTCAAGCCCTCATAGCGGATGCGGCAACGCCCCACTGGGGTGTAGTCGACTGGGCCCGGCGCCTCGACAGCAGCTGCGGCCGGCGCCGGACGCAGCTCCGCGGCGCCGCCGAGGACGCCGATCGCTGCTAGGGCGACTAGGGAAAAGGCGACGGCCTTCGGCATGAGCTCCAGTTTCTCCCGACAGAGTTAATTTTCTGTCCGAAACGTAATCTAGGTACGAACCAGCCGGCTGCCGGTGACAGAGGTCACGGTGTAGTCTTTGACAAACCCATGGCCTAAATGTAGTCCTCGGCTATTCGA
>CAYRHK010000016.1:0-17492 GCA_964423825.1 uncultured Terricaulis sp.
ACCAGGCGCACTTGTTTGCCGGTCGCCGCCGCGATCTCGCGCACCAAGCGCGGCATTCGCTGGAATACTGACTTCACCGGCTGGGCGCGGATCGCCATCACGCTGTCTTGAATTTCACGCGTCAATTGTTCGAGTTCGTCGAGACCCATCGAGATCGACGACGAGCGTCCTAGTTCGCTTTCGGCCACACGCTGCGCCAACATCGCTTGATTGATGACGAGCTCGCCTACCAAGTCGATCATGCGGTCGACGCGTTCGAGATCCACGCGAATGGTTGCGCCAGGCGCCGCGCCTTTGGACTCTTCCTTTTTCGCGCCGCCTTGCTTGTCCTCGTTGGACGCGGCGGGCGCAGCTGCGGCCGGCGTCGGTTCCTTCACCGAATTCAGCAGCGCCGCGATATCGGGCATGTCAATCGGCGGCGGCGCCGACAAAGACTCCGCTGCGGTCGATCTTACGATTTCAATCGGGCAATCGTCTCCGACGAAATCGAAGACATCGAGCACTTTGCTCTCTTCGATCGCATCGCTCCAGCGCACCGTCCATTGCAGATAACCCGTCTCGGGTTCTAGGGCTTCGAGCGACGGCAACGCCGAAGCGTCGAGTTCAACCTCGCAAGCGCCAATACGCTCGAGCTCGCGGAGGAAGAGCGCAGCGTCATGCCCTTTCGGATACATGGCCGATGCAGGCCGCATCCGCAGCTCAAGGCCGCTCGACGCCGGCGCTACATCGTCAATCTCGAACTTCAGCGGCTTGAAGCCCCACTCGTCGCCGCCTCCCGCGGGAGCGGGCGCTGGCGTCGCCGCGTCATCGCCAGGTTCGGCGGTCAGCGCCTCGAGTTCTTGCGCCATCGTCGCGGCGCGCGCCTCGTCGACCGAACCCTCGCCCTTCGCGGCTTGTACGAAATCGACCAAAATGTCCGAGGCGCGCAGCATTGTCTTGAGCACGTCGGGTTCGGGATCGAGCCCGCCAGAACGCATGGCGTCCAACGCCGTCTCGAACACATGCGCGAATCCAACCAGCGACTCGAACCCGAACGCGCCGGCGCCGCCCTTGACCGAATGCACGGCGCGGAACACTGCGTTGATCGTATCGCCATCGCCCTCGCCGGCTTCGAGCGCGAGCAAGCCAGCCTCCAGATCGGCGAGCAGTTCGTCGCATTCTTGAAAGTAGGTCGCCTTGATGGCGTCTAACGCATCCATGGACGACCCCTCAGCCCGAAACTCGACGCACAACCTCGATCAGCGACGCCTCGTTGAACGGCTTAACAATCCAACCGGTAGCGCCCGCATCGCGAGCGCGTTTCTTCTTCTCCGGACTGCTTTCGGTCGACAGTACGATGATCGGCGTTGCCCGAAAGCGTTCATCGCGACGAACGCCTTCGATGACGCCGTAACCGTCGAGCTTCGGCATGTTGATGTCGGTGATGATCACATCGGGGTTTGCGCCGGGCAAAACCTCAAGCCCAGCTTGACCGTCTTCGGCCTGCACAACGTTGAAGCCGGCATTCTTCAGCACCATCAAGAGCATCTCACGCATCATGCGCGAGTCATCGATGGTCAAAATTGTTTTGGTCACGATCTCACGCCCCTTCCTGCACGAGAGTTGTCGCCGCCATCAGGCGCGCGCCTTCAAGAAACGCCGCTGACGGCGCCTCGATCGCGAACGCATGGCCGTCCGCCGCCCAAGTCGCCTTCGCCGCAAGCAGCACCTGCAGGCAAAGCGCGCCGAAGCGCTCAACCTGCGAGGCGTCGATCTTGAGCGGCGCGCCCCGCGCCTCCAGCAACGCTTGTTTCAACGCCGCCGCGGCGCTGAGATCGAGTATCTGAGGTAACTGCACTTACGCCGCTCCGCTCAGAACTCGGTCCAGCCATCGTCACTCTTGACCGCCGCGTTGCCTTCCGAAGCGAACTTCGCGACGCGCTGCTTTTGATGCGCGATCGGCTGTCCGATCGGGCGTGACGGTGCGCGGGACGAGCTGCCGCCGCCGGCTCCGATCTTGAAGCGGCTGACGAGCCCCATGAGCTCTTCGGCTTCCTTGGTGAGCGAGTGGCTCGCGGCCGTGGACTCTTCCACCATCGCGGCGTTTTGCTGGGTGGTTTGGTCCATGTTGTTGATCGCGGCGTTCACTTCCGCCAGCGCCGTGGACTGCTCCTGCGCCGACGCGGTGATCTCCGACATCAGGCCGTTGATCTCCGACACCTTGCCGATGATCAGCTGCAGCGCCTTGCCGGCTTCGCCGACCAGCTCCACGCCCGCCTCGACTTGCTGCGAGCTTGCCGAAATGAGCGTCTTGATTTCCTTGGCGGCTTCCGACGAACGCTGCGCCAGCGCCCGCACTTCCGAGGCGACCACCGCGAAGCCGCGGCCCGCTTCGCCCGCGCGCGCCGCTTCGACGCCCGCGTTCAACGCAAGCAAGTTGGTCTGGAATGCGATTTCGTCGATTACGCCAATGATCTGCGAAATCTGCTTGGCGGACTTTTCGATCTCGGCCATCGCCGACACCGTGCCGTTCACGACCTGACCGCTCGCTTCGGCGTCGGCGCGCGCGCCAGCCACGACCGTGTTGGCCTGCTTGGCGCTTTCCGCCGACTTGCGCACAGTCGCGGTGATTTCGTCCAACGCCGCCGCGGTTTCTTCGAGGCTCGCGGCTTGTTGCTCGGTGCGGCGCGAAAGATCATCCGCCGCTTGGCTGATTTCGCCAGCGCCCGAGCGAATGCCGCCCGCGGAGCCGACGATCGTGCTCATCGCTTCTTGCAACTCGTTCATGGCGTTGTTGAAATCGGTGCGCAGCATCTCGTACTCGCCCGGGAACGCGTCTTCGATGCGCGCCGTCAGGTTGCCCGCCGCCATCTGGCTCAAGCCTTGCGCCAAGCCGCGCACGACCTTCGCCTGTTCCTCGGCGCGCTGGGCGCGTTCAGCCTCGGCCGCTCGGCGATCGTGCTCGATCTGGGTTATGTCGTCGGCAAGCTTCACGACCTTGAACACCTTGCCATTGCCGTCGAGGATCGGATTGTACGAGGCGTCGATCCACACCTCGCGCCCGCCCTTGCCGAGACGGCGATACTTGCCCGCGTCGAACTCGCCGCGATTGAGCTTCTCCCAGAACGCCTTGTATTCGACGCTGCGGGCGAACTCTGGCTCTGCGAACATCGAGTGATGCTTGCCGACGATCTCGCCGAGCGAATAACCCAGCGTATGGCAAAAATTCTCGTTAGCGGTGAGGACCCTCCCATCCGGCGAAAACTCGATCAGCGCCTTGCCGCGATTCAGCGCCGCGAGCACGCCGGCGTTCGAACGCGCCTCAGTTACGTCGGCCCATTCGAGCACGTTGCCGACATACTTGCGCTGGGCGTCGAAGATGCCGCTGACGTTCAGCTGAATCTTCAGATCGCCGATCGTGATATCGGTCTTGTACGGCAGGCGCGACGGATCGGACAGCAATTGTCGCTGGTGCGCCGGGTTCTTGTGGAAGATATCGATGCAGGATCCCACGATGGTTTCGGGATTGAAGCTCGGCCAAACCTTGCGAAACGCGTCGGCGTTGTCGCGCAGCAGCTTCATCGTCGACTCGTTGACGTAAGTCACCTTGAAGTCGCGGTCGATCATCATCATCGCCGCCGCCGAGCCCGCGAAGGCGGCGCTCTTGAAGGTCGCCTCTTCGTAGCTCTTTGCCGACGTGCGCGCGATGAACACGCCTAGCGCGCCAGCCGCCGCCGAAACAAGGCCGACGAGGCCAAGTTGCAGCCAAAGCGTGAACCAGAGCCCGTCAATCCGGTGCTGCAGCACGGCGTCCAGGTCATCCGCCGAAGCATTCCAGGTTTCAGCGATTATCCGCGGAAAATCCGCTTCGGTCGTCTCAGATGCGCCGGAGAGCGTCGCGCCAGTCATCGCGCCGCTCTCTTCTTCAGCCATCGTGTGGCCAATGCGTTGCAGGTCGGCGCGCAGCTGACCCAGTCTGTCGCTCACGAGGCCGGTGGCATCGGCGTCGATGGCTCGACCAAGCGCCGCCGCAGCGTCATCGGAGAGCGCCTTCAGTCCTTCGATGGCGCGATAGAGCTGAAACGGCCGTTGCGAGTCACCGGTAACGCCGACAGCCGCATCGAGGAGGCCCTCCTCCGCTAGCATTTCCGGGATGCGGATGGAGATGGCGTCCTGGAGGTTATAGCTGGCCAGTTCGGGATCCAACGTGAGGTTGGATCCATCAGCGACCGCCGACATCAGCGCTTGCGCGGCGGCATCACGATCCGCGCCGGGGGCCGCTGACGTGAACGCGTTGAATTCATCCGTGGCGTTGAAGCGCTCATTGAGTTCATCGTCACCGACATTCGTCGAACCCGACTGCCAAGCGCCGAAGATTTCGCGAAGGTAAGCTGTTCCATCGCGCTCCTTCTCCGAGAAGGAGATCTGCTGGAGGGAGTTGGAGACGATGGTCGCCACGCCAACGCCGGTGGCGGCGACAAACAGCGCCGACATCACCGAAAGGCGCGCGCCGAAGGATAAACGTGAATTGAGCTTGCTCAGCATAGAATTGCCCCTGCTTCGCCGGGAACCAACCGGCGCGACGCGTCCCAGCGCGCCTCCCACTGGGGCAGTGCTCTAGTTGAGGTTGGTTAATGCAGGGTTGCTTTGGCGTAACAAATTAACGCTTCGCGCCTCAGCGCGTGCGCACGGCGCTGAGGCGCACCCGGCCTGCGAGATACGCGGGCTCCACTGTCAGCGCATAGCTTCCACAGCCGCCCCGATATCCGGGCGTGGCGCGCATCGCGCCCCAGCGCGTGTCGGTGACATCGCCAGCGTCGCTCAACCGATCAAGCCGCACAAAGCGCGGACGGCCCGCGGTGAAGCCGCCGCGGCACACAATCCCGCTGACACGAATGCTCGCGCCCTCCGCCTCGACGCGTGGCGCCCGCATTTCCATTCCGGGGAGCGCGCGCAGGTCGATCTCGCGGCCAAATGCGCTGGTCGTGAGCGACGCGACTATCGCCGCGCAGATGAACGTAAACCGCAATGCCATGGTCGCGCCTCGTTAACGAGGCGTTTACCAGCAAGATCGGCGCCGTTGGAGTCTAGAGCTGAACGCCTAGTCTCAAGCCAAATACGACCGCGTCGTCGGCGGATCGGTCGCCGCCCGGGCGACGGATCCACTGCACATCGGGCTGAAGCGTGACGTTTGGCAGGATCTCGTCGGCGTAAGTGACTTCGACCTGCAACTCAGCGTCCGCCATCGGCGCGCCGGCGTCGATCTGGTTCTGGCGATATCCCTCGGAGAGCACGCCTTGGTTTATGCCGACTGAGAACGCGCTGTTCGGCCGTCCTTCGAACACGCGCTCTACCAAGAGGCCTGCTTGCCAACCGCCTTCGAACGGCGTCGTCTCGCCGTCGGAGACCCCGGCGCGAAAGAACGCCGTCGTCGCGCGGTCGCTAACCGGGTTCGTCAGGGGCTGCTCATAAACGACATATAGGCCCTGAGCGACTTCGCGCTCCGCGTCGCGAATGTCATCCTGGCGCTCGGAATAGCGCCAAACGCCGCCCGCAATTTTCCGCGCGCCTTCGATGCCCGCCTCCGCAATGAAGAGCACGCCGTCATCGAACGAGAGGTCGACGCCATCGGGATCGCCAAGCACGCCGGCATTAGCGTTGATGACCGCGACGCGCGCGTAGCCGTCGTTATTCCAGGAATGCTGGTAGCGCGCCGCCAGCGCCGTCGACGGGAAGATCGAGGGACCATTCGGTCCGGTCGCTGCGATTTCTGAACCGATACCGAAGGCCGGGGCCATCAAGAGCCCGGCTGAATCATTGGCATAAAACTCGCTGTTGAGGTCATAGAGCCCAAGCCGCAGCGAGTGGTGGCCCCAGGATTGTTCGACCCATGCCTCGAACAGCCGCAAGCGCTGGCGCGACACCTCGACGTTGTCCACGCCCTGCAATGTGCCGACATCGTCGTTCGGCGTGCCGCCCGAGTTGTTCAGCACGTCGACATGCGCCGTCGCCCCGCGCCAACCGATCGCCTTTTCCAAGTCGGCGTCCACGATCAGGTCCAGGTTGTCCAAAAAGCGCCCACGGCGCGCCAGACCACCCTCCACGCCCCCGACAACATCGGCCGTATATGAAAGCGAGACTGTCACCGCGTCCGCCTCTTGTGACTCCTCCGCGGATGCGGCGTCCGCAAGAGCGCAACAGGCAACCGCTGCTCCGGCGACGCTCAAGCCTGCACGATTCCAGGCCAATCCAAGTGCTTGTCTGTTCTTGCCGAACATCGACCGCCCCGTATCCGATGTGCGGACAACAACGTCCGCTCGCTGGGCGCCCGACTACGTTGCACGTGGTTAATTTGAGGTTCCGAGTTCAATATTCCGCAGTCAGCGAGAAGAAGCTGCGCGCATCCTTGTCGCCCTCTTCGGCGGGGATGCGTGTTAGGGGCCGAGCGATCTCCCATCGGGCGGTGAGCCAATCGTCGAAGGTGATCCGCATGCCCGCACCCGCGGAAGCGAGGCTATCGGCGCCGGCATCGAAGTTCCAAACTTCCGCAACGTCGGCAAATACGTAGCCCTGCACAAAGGTGACCGCGCTCCAGTCGGGATCGAAGCCCGCGCGCAACTCAACCGCGCCCGCAATGCCGCGATCGCCGGTCAATTCGCCGGAATTGTAAGCGCGTCCATAGATTGGCCCGCCGAGGAAAAACTCCTCAGACAGGAGCAGCGGCGCATCGGCCCACTGTCCGTCGATTGAGGCGTAGACGCCGAAGTATCGGCCAAAATCGCGATAGTGCGACAAGCGTCCAGTCAGGGAGACAAACGAGGCGTCGGCATCAAGACGCGAGCGATTGAAGGAAGAAAAGCTGGAGGCGCCAAGAAAATCGAGTCCGATTGACGTTTGCAGGGCGTAAGTGGTCGAGTGTCCGTCCCCGTTGAGGAAGCCGCGCAGCCCAAGGCGGACCACGCGCAGTTCGTCCGCGTAGCCGCTGCCGCCGCCCCAATCGTGTTCGACGTGGCGCCCGTCAAACGCGGCGGCGAACCAAAGGCCGCGATCGCGTTCCCGAATCAGCGGGCGCTCGAAGCGAAACAGCACGCCATGGTTGTCACCGCCGGCGTCAGGGGCGCCGGCGCCCATGTCATTGGCGGCGCGCGACACGGAAGCTGACAAAGCTGCGCGGTCGCCATTCTCGAAGGCGTAAGCGTAGGTCCCTTCCAGGAACGCGTACTCGTCCGGCGACTGCGGCGTCATGAACGCGCTGAGCGAAACCTGGTCACGCGCCATGAAGACGCCATTGGCGTTCGTGCGTCCGTATGCCTGGATGGGCCCGGCGCGCTCCGTGCCGCGATTGTCGAGCGAGGCGTACCCGGAACGCTCCGCGAAGGTCGTGGTGACGATCAAGCGGTGCAGCGCGGGGTTCTCGGGGTTGGGCTCCAGCCGCGAGTGCACGGTGACGCCCGGGACATCGCTTGCTCGCGCGAGGCGGCGATCCAAATCTTCCAGGTTCGCGATCGGCTCGCGATCGAGGCCGGTTAAGAATGGCTCAACGGCATCGCGCCCTTCGCCTTCAATAGTCACCTCGTCGATGCGACCCTCGACTACAACGAGCCGGGCGATGCCGCCCTGGTTCGCCGCGGGCGGCACAATAGCGCGTGACAGAAAGTATCCCTCAACCCGGTAGCGCGCCGTGATCGCGTCCGCGATGCGGGCGAGATCGGCCACGGCGACCGTCTGACCGAGATAGGGTTCATAGGCGTTAGCCAACGCCGTGCGCGGGATTGCGTGGGCGCCGTCGATCACGACCCCCACAAGTATGAAGCAGCTTTGCGGCGCCGCAGCGCATTCGTCTTGGGCTTCTGGGGCCGAGCGCCCCCTGATCTCGACGGCGTCGTCCGCTGACGCGACGGCAGGCAGCACAGCGATAGCGCCTGCGCTGAGCAGCGCACGCGCACCTCTTCCCTGCCGCTGAGCGCGCCCGCGCATCGCCCCTTCGCTCCTTCGTTACAGGGCTGCGTAGTGCGTGAATGACAAACATCGCATTAACGTCGAATTGCCGGGAGGTCTTATCAGACCGTTAGCGTCGATGCGGTACTCTGCGCCCAAAGAATGGGTATGAGGATGTACAACATGCGCAGCTTAATGGCGCTCGCCTTCGCATTGGCAATGATGTGCCTTGGCGGGCAGAGCGCTTCCGCTCAGGAAGCGACTTGGCGGCTCACGGCTTTCAACGGCGTCGTTCGGGTGACACAACCTGGCAACGCAAACGCGTCCGCCGAGCTCAACCAGAGTTTGCGCGCCGGCTCGGTGGTCGTCACCGGCGCTGACAGCCGCGCCACGCTTGAGAACGGTCGCCAGCGCATCGTGATGACGCCCAACAGCCGTATGACCATAGCGGCGGACTCCACCGACGCCATGACCCGGATCATCCAGGATGTCGGCTCCCTCCTCTTTCAGGTCGATCGCCGCGAGGCGCCCCACTTCCGCGTCGAGACCCCGCTGCTCGCCGCTGTAGTCAAGGGCACGACCTTCACGGTGACCACCGGCCCGCTAGAAGACGTGGTCCACGTTTCGCAAGGTCTCGTCGAAGTCAGCGCCAACGAAACCGGCGCGGCGAACGATGTCGCGGCGGGCTCCACCGCCCGCGTCTCACGCGAAACACCAGGCGCGGTCGCTCTCGTTGCGCCCAGCGACGCCGCGGTTGTCGTGGCCGCCAGCGATCTGCCGGCGCTTGATTACGCCGCGCTTTCGGGCGGCCTCGTCGAAGGCCCCGCCAACGCCCACGGCGCCAACCCTAACGCCAATGCTCGCGCGGCTCTGGGCGGCGCCAATGGCAACAAGGGCGGCAATGGCAACGGCAACGCCTATGGGCTCAACGCCAACGGCCCTCCAGACCACGCCAACAGCTGGCGCAGCTCGGGTACCGGCAACAACAACGGTAACAACGGCAACAACGGCAACAACGGCAACAACGGCAACAACGGCAACAACGGCAACAACCCGGAGGTCCCCCCGGACCGCGGCAACGGTCGCCCCTAATTCTTATGTTCGGGGGACTTCCTTCGTTGACCTCCATCGCGGCGCTCGCCTCGGGCGCCGCGAAACGTTTGCTCGGCGCGGCGCGCAATCAGGGGCGGCTTGGCGCTATCGCGCTGGCATCCGCCGCCATCACAATCGTCTGCTTGACCAACGCCACGCGCCCACTGGACAACGGCCTTTCGGCGCTGCGCGCCGCCATGATCCAACGGGCGCCGAGCGGCGGCATCGTTGTGGTGGAGATTGACGCGCCCAGCCTGCGCGCAGCGGGCGAGTGGCCGTGGCCGCGTGAGCGGTTTGCGCGCGCCATCACCAACCTGCGAGATGCCGGCGCCGCGTTGATCGGATTCGACGTCGATTTCAGCGCTCGCTCTGGCGATGGCGACGATCTCGCCTTGCGCGACGCCATCGCCGCCGACCCCGGCTCCATCGTGCTGCCAACATTCCTGCAACGCGGCGGCGAGGAAAACGCACCGCTGGCGTCGCTGTCGGAGAACGCCGTCGTCGCAAGCGTCAACGTCCCGATCGACGCCGACGGACGCGTCCGACGGTATCATCGCGGCTTCCAACATGATGGTCACTACCATGCCAGCTTGGCCGGCGTGCTGGCGAGCGCACGCTACGGCGACGCGTCATCCTTCGTCATCGACTACGGCATTCGTCACGACCTCATCGATCGGTTGAGCTTCGAGGAGGTTCTCCGCGGCGATTTCGATCCTGAGCGGGTGCGCGGTCGCACCGTCATCATTGGCTCAACCGCCCTCGAACTTGGCGACGAGTTCTCGACCCCCGTGGATCCCACGCTGCCCGGGGTGTTTGTTCACGCCCTGGCTTTCGAGAGCCTCGCTCAGGGGCGCGCGCTTGTCGAGACACAAGGCGTTGTCGAGCTCGTCATCGCACTGCTAGTCCTGGCCCTACTTTGGCCCCAACCTGGGCGTCTCGACTTGCGCGGGTTCTTCGTGAGGCAAGCAGCTGTTCTCTCCGCAACGCTGCTTGCGCCCTTGGTTATACAAATCGCGGCGCCGGTCAGCGTCAACCTCGGCCTGGTACTGTTCGCGCAAATGCTGTGCATCATCGCCAGCGTGCGCCAAGAACTCGATCGACGCTCAAGCGAACTGGCGCGGCAACGAGAGGCTCACCTCACCCATGTGGCGCTGCACGATCCAGAAACCGACCTGCCGAACCGGCGCGCCATGTTGGAGGCGTTGCGCGCGCATCTCAGCTCAGCGGGAAGCGAAGGCGTCGTCGTAGTGCTGGCGCTGGGGATAGACCGCTTTCCAACGCTGCGCGGCGCGATCGGTTACAGCAACGCCAATATGCTCGTGCGTAATCTTTCGGAGCGCGTCGCAGGGTGCGTCCACCAACCGCAAGTCTACCACATCTCGACTTCAATCCTCGGCGCCATTGTCTTGGCGCGGCACGTGGACGAGGTCAGCGAGTTTTGCGCGCAGAACCACGAACTTCTTTCTTCCGCCGTTCCCGTGGACGATCAAACGTTTGACCTTCAAATTCGAGTCGGCGCAGCGGGCGTGGCTACTGGGATCGAAACAGCTGAGGCGCTGCTTGAGCACGCCTCGATCGCGCTCGATCAGGCGCGCCTCCACAATCGCCGCTTCGTTCGCTACGATGTAGGCGAGATCGCCGACCCCGCAGTGCAGTTGGCGCTGATATCGGACGTACGGCGCGGCCTCGAGCAAGGCGAGTTCCGCCTGCTTTACCAGGCGAAAGCGCGCGCCCGTGACGGCGCCATCGTCGGCGCCGAGGCGCTCATGCGCTGGCGACACCCGCGACACGGCGAGATTTCACCCGACAACTTTATCAGCATCGCCGAGGAGACCGGAGCGATCGACGACCTCACGCGCTGGGCCATCGATCAGGCCATCACCGACCAGGCGGTCATGCGCGCCAATGGCGTCGACCTCTTCATTTCAGTGAACGTGTCGGGCCGATCGCTCTCGGATCCGGAGTTCTGCGCCTTCGTGGCCGATGCCGTTGGGCGTAGCGACGCCAAGCTTTGCCTCGAAATCACCGAAACCGCGATCATCGATGACCCGTTGGCGGCGTTGTCGTCTATCGCCGCGTTCCGTGCAGCCGGCGTTCGCATCGCCATTGACGACTACGGGTCGGGACTGTCATCGCTTGCTTATCTTAAGCAACTGGCGGCCGACGAACTCAAGCTCGACAAGTCTCTCATTGGAGAAATGAAGTCGAGCGCGCGCGACCGCCTCATTCTCAAGTCAACCATAGACTTGGCGCACGGTCTCGGCATGAGCGTGGTCGCCGAGGGCGTCGAAGACGCCGCTACGGTCTCGCTGCTCGCGGCCATGGGCTGCGACGGCGTCCAGGGGTTCCTCATCTCTCTCCCGATTTCAGCGCAAGCGTTCCTCGAACGCTGCGCTTCGCCGGGTTTGGAAGACGATGCGCGCTCGATCGAGCTAAGCGTGGGCGAAGATGCTATCCTTCGCAGGGGGTCGGGCCGGTAGCTGGCGGACAGAGAGTCCGCCAAATAGCGCCGTTCGCCACTATCCGCCCCCATCCGCATTTGTCGTGAAAAACCTCGCAAAAATAAGCGCTTTCCTCTGGCCCTCTTGTTCGCACCCATCCGTTGCCGGGCGCTCCCTTTCGGTGCATATTGGGGGAAACGATGGGGGAAGCGGGGCGAGCGTTTCCCCTCTTCCCCAAAGGCGGCGGCGATGGCGCGAAATGGGCTCACGGATCGGATGGTCAAGCAGGCGCGCAAGCCGGGCGTGCTCATCGACGGCGGTGGCCTTCGCCTGCGGGTGACGGCCAACGCCAACACCGGCGAGCTGCGCAAGTCCTGGGTGCTGCGGGTGACGGTGAAGGGCGGGCCAGTCCGTGAGATCGGCTTGGGCTCGGCTGACGATATCCCGCTTGGTGAAGCGCGCGAGCGCGCCACCGAGGCCCGCAAGCTCGCTCGCGATGGCGTGGACCCGATCGCCGCCCGCGACGCCGAACGCGCTCAGCGCGCCCTGGAAGCGGCGCGCGCCATGACGTTTCAACAGTGCGCCGAGGCACTAATCGCCTCGCATGAGGCCGGTTGGAAGAACGCGAAGCACCGCCAGCAATGGACCAACACCCTCAAGACCTATGTCTATCCCGTGTTCGGCGACCTGCCGGTCCAGGCTATCGACGTGACTTTGGTGATGAAGGCCGTCGAACCGATCTGGAAAACCAAGACCGAAACCGCGAGCCGCGTGCGCCAGCGGATTGAGTCGGTGCTCGATTGGGCGGCCGTGCGCGGTTATCGCCAAGGCGAGAACCCGGCGCGCTGGCGCGGCCACCTGGAACGGGCGCTGCCCGCGCGCGCCAAAATCCAAAAGGTCAAGCACCACGCGGCGCTGCCTTTTGCCGATCTGCCCGCCTTCATGGGCGAGCTGCGAGCCATGAGCGGCGACAGCGCCCGCGCGCTAGAATTTGCGATCCTGACGGCGACGCGGACCAATGAGACATTGAAGGCGCGTTGGTCTGAGATCGACCTCAAGGCCAAAATCTGGACCGTCCCCGCCGATCGCATGAAGGCGGGCCGCGAGCATCGCGTGCCGTTGCCGGCGGCGGCGGTGGCCGTGCTGGAAACCATGCGCAAGTCGCATCCCGAGAGCGAATGGGTTTTTCCCGGGGCTTCGACGCGCGCCGAAGGCGAGCCGACGCTTTCTTCGATGGCGCTGCTCATGACGCTCCGGCGCATGAAGCGCGGTGACCTAACCGCGCACGGCTTCCGTTCGACGTTCCGCGATTGGGCGGCGGAGACGACAAATTTTCCACGCGAGGCGGCCGAAGCAGCGCTCGCCCACGCCATTGGCGACAAGGTGGAAGCAGCCTATCGGCGCGGCGATCTGTTCGAAAAGCGCCGGCGGCTCATGGACGCCTGGGGCGCCTATTGCACCGCGCCCGCTGACGCGCGCGGTGCCGTCGTCGCTATGCGTCGCGCGGCAGAGACAGCTTGAGGCGCGACCCAAAGCCGATCTGCTACGAACACTTCCGAACGGCAACGAACCAAGTAGACTCTGCCGACCGCTCGCTTTGGAGGCGTGTATGGCAGACGAATTTGAAGACGACTGGCGCGGCGTTGTGGCGAACGTTGAACAGCGGCGAAAAGAATACGCCGCTGCCTTGGACAGCGATAAAGCCAACAAGCAGGAAGCCTCAAGGCAGTTCTGGGGCGCCGTTGGCCTGTTGATGGCTTGCTACAACCGACCTCAGAATTGGCCGAATGGCCGCCCATTCAACGCAAGCACAATTGAAATCTCGCCTCGGTTCGCGATCCCGCCAGTCTTGGCAAAGATCATTGGAAATCAGGCGATGTACCTGCACAGCGGCGATGTGCCGGCCATGTTCACCGACGTGAAGGGCAAAGGGCGAACCGCGCCCGGCCCGCATGAATCCCGCGACATGGCCGTTGCGGTGGCCTTCGTCGCCTCGACCCGCGCAGGTGAAACGAGTGGTATCTCAGCGCCGACAAAATTCACCGCTGAAGCCTACGGCATTAGCGTGCGAACGCTCCAAAAGTGGATCAATGAGATGACGTGGGTCTCAAAGGACGATTTCGGGCCACCTGACAAGCTTCGCGCTCAATTCGACAAGTCCGCGCAGAACTACCGCGCAGCCGGGCGGAGTGCATCTGCGTTGGTCGCTCGCGCTAGAGCCCGCGCCCGATATTAGCGGGGCGCTCAAAGTGCGCACGCAAATAGCCCATTTCGCGTCGCGCTGACGCGCGCCATCTGCGCCGCCATTCTCCTGTTCGCGCCGACGCTGGCGTGCACAAGAGAGCTGCTATGAAACGCTTTTACACCATCAAAGAGTATTGCGCCGCTTTTGGTTGTGGGCGCACGAAGGCCTACGCGGACATCCAATCTGGCGCGTTAGATGCGGTGAAAGACGGGACGAAAACCCTGATCACCGCCGAGAGCGCCGAGCGTCGCGCAGCGTCGCTTCGCCCGTTCAAGTCGGCCGCCGCGTCGGCGCGCGCCACGGAAGCGGCGTGAGCGGAGGCGCAACACATGAACACTAACGACAAACCCGCCGCGTCATGCGCGGCGGGTTCGGCTGGAGATGCGTTTAGCTGGCAGGCGACGCGGGAGAGCCGCGAGCGGTTGCACGCAGCCACTGCTGCGATTTTTGACGCCGCGTCCATCGAGCGGCGTGCGCTCATGTGCGGGAGGCGCGCATGAGCCGGATAGAGATCGCGCAGGCCGCGCGCGCCTTGCTCGCCTGCGACCTGCGGCCCGTGCCGATGATCGCGACGAAGAAATGCCCGGCTCTAAAAGGCTGGCGCGCGCGTGCGTCGCTCGACCCCGCGCAAACCGCCGCGATGGTTGAGGAAGCGCAACACGCCGACGCCATAGGCGTCGCCACCGGCGAAGGCGTGTTCGTGATCGACCTGGACCGCAACCATGGCGACGGCGCGGATGGAATAGCGAGCTTCGCCGCGCTCGTGCGCAAGCACGGCGCCATTGCGCCGGGGCCGCGCGTAAGAAGCCCCGCCGGGGGATTGCATCTTTACTTCGCTTGCCCCGCCGATCGGCGCGCGCGCTCGCGCGCGGCTATTGCGCCAGGCGTTGACGTGCGCGGCGAAGGCGGGCTCGCCATGTGCCCACCGAGCGCGCGCAACGGCGTTGCCTATCTTTGGACGCCGGCGCCGTGGGAATGCGCGCTGCCACAAGCGCCGGCCTGGTTGCTCGATATGGTCGCGCCTATCGAAGCGCCGCGCGTCGCGGCGGCTGGTGTGCGCCCCTATCGCGGCGAGGCGAGCGCCTATGCCCGTGTCGCGCTTGAACGTGAGCTGAAAGCGGTGGCGAGCGCTTCGCGTGGCGTGCGCAACGCGGCGTTGTTCAAAGCCGCCGCGTCGCTGGGGAGCTTGTGCGCCGCTGGCGCTCTGCCGGCCGATCCGGTGGCGGCCAGCTTGATTGAAGCGGCTGCCGCGTGCGGGCTTGTCGCCGACGATGGACCACATGCGGTGGAAGCGACCATTGCATCCGGCTTCAAAGCGGGCCTCGCGCGTCCGCGCGCGCTGCCTTCACAGCATGGGAGGCGCGCATGAATGCGGCGCCCCTGAAAGACGTGCTGGCGCAGTTTCCAGCGCAAGAGCCAGCCTTGTCGTTTCCGCAGCCGATTGGGCTCGCTGACCTCCTGGCTATGGAGATTCCACCGCGCGAGCTGCTGCTTGCGCCGTGGCTGCCTGAAAAGGGCTTGGCGATGATCGCAGCGCCGCGCGGCATCGGCAAAACGCACGTCGCGCTCAATATCGCCTATGCGGTGGCGAGCGGCGGGAGCTTCCTGCGCTGGAATGCCGTCATGCCGCGCCCTGTGCTCTACATTGACGGCGAGATGCCAGCGGTGGCGCTGCAGGAACGATTGGCGCGCATCGCTCAGCACGCCGACATGACGCCCGCGCCCGACGCACTCGCGCTCATGGCCGCCGACCTTGGCGAGTTTGGCGTTCCCGACCTATCGACGCCTGAAGCGCAAGCGGCGCTCATGCCGCTGCTCGACCCATACGACCTCATTGTCATGGACAATCTCTCCACGCTCTGCCGCAGCGGGCGGGAGAACGAGGCCGAGTCCTGGGGCGCGGTGCAAGGCTTCCTTCTGGCGCTGCGGCGCGCGGGCAAGTCAGCGCTGCTCATTCATCACACCGGCAAGAACGGCGCGCAGCGGGGCACGTCGAAGCGTGAAGACGTGCTCGATAGCGTGCTCTTGCTGAAGCAACCCGACGACTACGACGCCAGCCAAGGCGCGCGCTTCATCGTGACATTCGACAAGCATCGCGGCTTCTTCGGCGACGACGCCAAGGCGTTTGAGGCGGCGCTTGACCCGCTGTCTGGCCTTTGGACCGTGAAGGAAGCCACGGCGTCGCGGGACGCCGAAATCCGCGAGATGAAGGAACATGGGTTTAGCGGACGCCAGATTGCGCGCGAACTCGGGGTGAACGCCTCGACCGTCTCACGCGCACTGAAACGAATGAACGGGGGCGCCCATGCCGACGATTGAGCGAACACCGGCGGAAAGTGTTGCGCGTTGCAACTCCTTAGGCGCGCAACACGCAACACCCGCCCAGCGCGCGCAACACCATGCGCAACAGGCCACGCAACGCTCGCCCGCGCCTGATGTGAAAACCCTTGCGGAGCAAGCCTTGGCGCGGATCGAAAGGCGCAACGGCGCGCGCAACATCGAACGCAACACCGCCGTTGCGGGGTGTTGCATCGGCAATGACGGCGCGCAACACCCCGCCGAACATGAGCGGACGGCGCGCGAGCGCGCTGGGTGGTGCGACTATTTCGAGGAACGCGCTGCGATCCGCGAGCATGACGGCGGTATGTCCCGCGCCGATGCTGAAGCCGGCGCGCTGGCGGATTGCGTGGCGCGGTGGCGGGCGCTCAATCCCCTTCCAGCTTCTGGCGATGGCGCTTGCGTTCAATGCGGCAAGGCGCGGCCCGATACGCCGGTGTTGGCGCGCGGCGGCCATGCGTGGCTGCACCGCGAATGCTGGACGCCGATGAATGTGGCGCGGAATGAAATGGCGTTCGCGGCTGTCCGCGCCCTGCTGGGACATGCGCCATGAGCAAACGCAAAAAAGTCATCGCCAGTCCGCCGCCGGCCCCGCACCCACCGCGCAAGGCGCTCCCCATTGTGGTGGACGCCAGCGACACGCCTGATCAAGCAGGCGAGCGCTTGGGCGCGCAAGTGGCGGCGCCGGAGCTGGCGGCTTGCCGCGTCATAGCGGCGGCTGAAGGAAACACCGCGCTGGGCGAGTTAATTGACACGCCGGGGATGTTCGCCGCTTTGCGGGCTCAAGGCACGGCAATCAATGCCGGGGACATGAGCCGCGTCGAGGCGATGCTCGTGAATCAAGCCACCGCGCTTCAATCGCTGTTCGCGCGGCTGATCGAACGCGGCGTGGCGCAAGATTCGCTGCCTCAGTACGAGGCGCATATGCGGCTGGCGCTGAAGGCGCAGGCGCAATCCCGCGCAACGCTTGAAACGCTGGCGAACGTCCGCAACGGCCCCGTGATCTATGCCCGCCAAGCCAATGTTGCGGCTGGCGCGCCGATGCAGGTCAATAATGGGCTTCCCGCTGGCGCGGGCGCGCGGCAAATTGAAATGCCGCCGAACCAACTATTGGAGCCGCCAACCCGTGACCGCATGGACACCCGAACGCAAAGCGGCGCAGGCGCGGGCGATCCGCCGATGGAAGCCGTGGGAGCGAAGCACAGGGCCAAGAACGCCTGAGGGTAAGGCAAGATCGGCGCGGCGCGGCTGGAAGGGCGGGCTACGCGGGGAGTTGCGGATGATTGCGCGGGCGCTGCGCGAGCAAGCGAAGGCGCTCTAGCAACGACCGCCCGCCTCACTTGCGCCAGCGTCTTGCTTGGAGCGCAAAGGCGACAGACACATAAAAATCGGAGACGGCTGGAATTCGCCGGGAGCGGACTCTAGCCTAGCCGTGCTGCCGCCGCTGCCATGAGCATCTG
>CAYRHK010000017.1:0-16504 GCA_964423825.1 uncultured Terricaulis sp.
AAGCCGTGAGGCGCCTCAGGTCCGGGCGCCTCGCATACAAATCTGAAGGAATTCGCGGTTCTGGTGTCCCGTCTCCGAATAGCCGCCCCGTTATGGGGCGAGCACTTTCGGCACTTCGGAGACGACTAGGACACCAGCAAGCTCCTGGCTTTGGTGTGGCTTTGTCTCGCAATTGCCGCTTAACAGCAGCCCAGAAACTGGCCGGCAATTGCGAGACGCCATACTGCGCCGCTATTCGCCCTTGCCTGGCGCCTGACTGAAGTATTTCTCGAACTTGCCCTTCTCGTCCTTGAACGAATCGGCATCCGCCGGCGGCGTGCCCTTCACCGTAATGTTCGGCCAAATCTTGGAGAACTCAGTGTTCACCTTGAGCCACTTGCCGTCGGGATCGTCGCCGCTGTCCGGCTTGATCGCGTCCACCGGACACTCGGGTTCGCACACCCCGCAATCGATGCACTCGTCGGGATGGATGACTAGGAAGTTCTCGCCCTCATAGAAACAGTCCACTGGGCATACTTCTACGCAGTCCATGTATTTGCAGCGCACGCAGGCGTCTGTGACGATATAGGTCATCGCTCTCGCCGGATCCCCGAACTTTGCTACGCGCCACCAATGGCCAAGCCCGCGCGCAGCGTCAAGAAAACGCCTGTGCGTCACGTTCGACATAGAGGCTGCGCGCTTCCGCGGCCGGCCCACGCCGAGTGCCGAGCGCTTTCACTTCGATGACCGCAAGCCCACCTGCCCGCGGCAGCAGCAAGATGTCTCCAGCGCAGACCTCTGCGGACGACTTATCGATCCGCCGGGATTGCCCATCGCGCGAGAGCCGGACGCCGCCTTCGCTCACGAGCCGCGTCGCCCCAGCCCGAGTTTTGGCAAGACGGGCGCGATGAAGCCAGACATCTATGCGCTGTCGCTCGCCGCTCATGCGCGCTTGCGGCGCGGGCGCGGTTTCGGCGCCTCCGAGGGGATCAACTCCGCCAATGCGGCGAACGCGCTCGCGCCTGGCCGCGGCGGGCGCGCGGCCTTCGCCCGCGTGGCCTTGGCCTCCCATCGCCCCACCGCTCCCCCATCGGATTGCCGCCGAAGATAGCCAAGCGCCGTCATTAGGCTGCCAAACTGGCGCATCGGCCGCCCAACGAGCCTTGCGAGCGCTTGATCCGCAGGCTGCTCGTCCAACGCCACCGCCTCAGCCAGCTTCTCGACGATGTCGAAGCGCACCGCCGCGCGCCCGCAGACGCGATATCCCGCCGCCGCGCACTCACCCCAATGCATGGCGCGCTCCAGCCCGACCGAGAGCGCGCCTGGACGCGGCAGAAACAGGCCCTGCCCCGGATGAAGCGCGTGGCGCAGGATCGCCAGCGTCTGAGCCGCGCGCGGACGGATGAGCTGCGGCATGAAAATACTATGGCGGCCAATCCGTACGCCAAGCTTCTGCAACGCTTGGCGTGCGCTAGCGCTGACGTGGCGAAGGTCCTCTGGCGTCGCCTCCAGCGCGCCGGCGTTTTCGATCAGCCGGAATGCGAGGCCCCGCGCATCGGCCGGCAACCGCCCCTCCGCCCACGCCGTTTCCAGCGCTGCGAGTGGACGAAGATCGCCCGCAACGGCGCGCGCCAGCCAATACTCCAAACGCTCTCGCGCCGAGACGCGCTCCGCCTCGCTCGCATGCTCGGCGCCGATCAGCTGCAGGCGCGGCTTCAACAACGGCGCACCCTGCACCAGCTTGGCCACAGCGGCCCCGTCGACGCGCAAGCGGCCATCGCGCGCGAGCACGATCTCGGCGTCGGGCGCTTGCGCGATGTGCACCAGGCGCCGCGACACTTCGGGCCTGAGCGCGCGCAGCGCCGCGTTGCGCACCGCGCGGCCTTCGACACCGCCTGTCGCGCGCGGGTCGGGCACAAACTCCAACCCTTGCAAACGCCCGACGAAGTGGCCCTCGACGGTGACTTCGCCCTCTTCCGAAACGCCGGCGAGCAGCGTGTCCTCGCGCTTCAGTCCTTTCAGCAAAGCAGACGTGCGCCGGTCGATGAAACGCTGTGTCAGCGCTTCGTGCAGCGCATCGGAGAGTTTGTCTTCGAGCGCGCGGGTCTTCGCCCGCCACTCCTCGACATCTTCCAGCCAGTCGCCGCGGCTTGCGGCATAGGTCCAGGTGCGCACATGCGCCAATCGCTGCTGCAGCGCCGTGAGGTCACCTTCGACGCGGTCGAGTTTTTCGATCTCGGCCGCGACCCAGGACGACGGCACGCGGCTCTTGCCGCCGATTATGTAGCCCGCGATGCGCGCCGCCAGGCGCACGTGCTCTTCTGGCGAGGCTTTGCGAAAGTCCGGCAGCTGGCACACGTCCCAGAGCCGGCGCACGTCGGCGCTAGTGCGCACGCGGGTCATGAGCTCTGGATCTTCGGCCAAGTGCTTCAGCGCCATTTCATCGTCGGCGCCGCGCACGCGCGCGAGCCCCGGTCTATCTGGCGGCTTGTCCAACGACGCGATCAGCGCGGCGACGCTTGCGAACTCCAGCACTTCATTGCGCCATTGGATGGCTTCAACAGGTTCGAACTCATGGGCCTCGACGCGCTCGATGATATCTTCGTCGAACGGCGCGCACTCGCCGGTTTCGCCAAAGGCGCCGTCGCGGGTGAAGCGCCCGGCGCGGCCCGCGATCTGCGCAATTTCGTCAGCGCGCAAATCGCGCCAAGTATGACCATCGAACTTGCGCCGCGAGGCAAAGGCGACATGATCGACGTCCATGTTGAGGCCCATGCCGATCGCGTCGGTGGCCACGAGAAAGTCCACCTCGCCGTCTTGATAGAGCTTCACTTGTGCGTTGCGCGTGCGCGGCGACAGCGCGCCCATCACCACCGCCGCGCCGCCGCGATGGCGGCGCAGCAGCTCGGCGATGGCGTAAACTTCCTCGGCCGAGAAGGCGACCACCGCCGAACGCTTCGGCAGCTTGGTGATCTTGCGCGGGCCCGCGTAAGCTAAGGTCGACATCCGCTCGCGGCGTGTGATTTGCGCCTGCGGCAACAGCCGGCGCAGCATCGGGCGCATGGTGTCGGAGCCCAGGAGCATGGTTTCGCCGAAGCCGCGCGCGTTGAGGATGCGGTCGGTAAACACATGGCCGCGGTCGAGATCGCGCGCGACCTGGATTTCATCGATGGCGAGGAACTCCACCGCGCGGTCGAGCGGCATCGCCTCCACCGTGCACACGAAATAGCGCGCGCTTTCAGGCGCGATCTTCTCTTCGCCGGTAATCAAAGCGGCGGAGGCTTCGCCCTTGGCCGCGACGACGCGATCGTAAACCTCGCGCGCCAGCAGCCGCAGCGGCAGCCCGATCATGCCCGAGGCATGGCTAAGCATGCGCTCGATCGCCAAATGGGTTTTCCCGGTGTTGGTCGGGCCCAACACCGCCTTCACCTGGGCAGGCCCACGCGCGCTCATGATGCCAGCTTGGGCGCCGCTTGCGGCGGTTTCAAGCCGTCAGGGCGCAGGCGCAGGCGGCGGCTGGGCAGAGGCGGCGGCGTCTGCCCGCGCCTGCGCTTCCGCCACGAATCGCTCGGCAATCAGCCGGATTTGCGCTTCCTCCTCCGCTACATCGTACGCCTCCGGCGCCTTCACCACCTCGATGCGCGCCGCGCGCCGGTTCTCGGTGCGGATGATGCGGATTTCGCCGCCAGCCGCCCGTAGCATGGAGGCGCCGTCCGGCTCGCGCGCCAAACTGACATTTTCAAGTTCGATGATCTCGCCGCCGTCGACGCGGATGCCCCGCCGCACATCGGCGTCTTCCTCGTCGAACTCCACGAACGTGTAGGTCAACTCAAGCCGCGGAAAATCGGCCAAAACAGCCGGATCCTCGTCGATACTCACCGCGCTGGCCGGAAACGGCCCTGAGAGCGTGCGCCCCCAATAGGGCGAACCGCCAATGACCTCGCCATATTGGTTGAGCGCGCCGGCCTGCAGCGCGCAATACCCACGCATGCGTTCGCGCCGCCGGCCTTCTTGCACCGCCGTCCCGCACCACGCGTCGTACTCGGTGCGGCTAATCACGACACCGTAATTCGTCACCGAGTAGATGAAGCGCGTCTGGTAAACCGGCGTTCCCGCCGGCAACAGCACGCGACCGCCGCCAAACAAGCCGCGATCGACCAAGTCCTCGCGGATGCGCCCCACGCGTCTCGGCTGCACCGGGCTTGCAATGATGAGATCGCCGCGGCGGATTTCGGCGGCGTCCGTCACCGTCGCCAAACCTGCCGGTCCCATCGGGCTGAACATGCCCAGGATCGAGCGCAGCCGCTCCATCACCTCTTCGACCGTGGGAACCGGCTCAGGCGGCTTCTGCGGCGCCGGCTCGGTGACCGGCGCCGGCTGCGCCTGTGGCGCCTCCTGCGCCGCTGCGCCACCAACCAGGCAAGCGCCAACCAGCGCCGCCGCAATCCAACTCCGCATGTGCACCCCCCAAGAGATGAACACGCGCTAACCTGTCGCTGACAAACCGCCAACCCCGCAATCGCAGCGCCGCGATCGGTATCGCGAGAAAATAACAAGAACGAATCAGTTTCGTCTTCGCAATATTGATTCGTTCCTTACTCGTTCACGCACGACATCTTGTGGTTAATACATTAGTAACACACAAGACTGAAGCGAGACACGCGAGTGCCCGCGGCAGCGCCTGACGAGGCTCCGACCCTAAGAACGCGTTAACGAAGTCGCGCGCCGTTGAACGTGAGGCGCCGCGCCTCAAGCCGCACCACGCCAACCCCGTCAGTCGGCATTTCGATGGTGATCGGTGCCCACATGCCGCTGGGACTCTGCGCAAACACGAAGCTCAGCGTCGCCGCCTCTTGCGGGTCGCTAAAGCCGGCGATCGGGCGGAATTCGACCCGACAGCGGCGCGCTTCGCCCTGATAAGCCCGACTATTGACGTTCACCCGCCCGTTCGGCGTCATCACAAAATCGAAGCGCGAGCGCCCGTCCATGTACACATTGATGGTGCGGCTGCAGGGATCGCCGGTAGCGATCACCATCGCCGCAATGGCGCTGATCTGGTCGATGACGCCACGGCGATTCTCGGGGCTGGCGCGCGGGTTGCCCATGCTCATGCCCGGCGGATCGGTGACGGTGACCACGTCGGTCGCGCTAAACGTCGCGCGCACCAACCGGCCATTGGGCCGATCCTCGCGGCGACGTCCGCCCTGATGCTGATAGGCTTCCGGTTGCAGGAGGCCGTTGGCCGTCACAGACCCGCGCACCGAGTAGGTATAGTCTTGGTTGTTGCCCAGCAGGGTGCGGGCGAACCCCTTGATCTCGCGGCGCGCATTGGCCTCGTAGGCAGTCCCATTTTGGCGAAAACTGTAGTTGAAGTCGCCTGCCTCAATCCCGCGGGCGTGAACCGTGTAAACGCCTTCAAAGCTGCGCTGGGTCTGCGCGAAACTGGGCCCGGCAGCCGCCAATCCGGCCGCCAAAGCCAACGCTGCCAATACCCTCATCAGACCACCTCGCGACTTTCATCACCCGCTTAGCGCGGCGCGGGTGAGCTAGACATGAACCAAATCCGGCGGATTGATGGAAGCGAGGTTTCACCCCTTCCGTTCTTGACCGCCCCCCGCCTTTCGCGTAGCAGTCCGCCCTTCGTTTTCCACTAGTCCCGCGAGCGCTCTCTCATGTCACGCCGTTGCGAGCTGTCCGGCGTCAACCGCCAGATCGGCCACAAGGTCAGCCACTCCAACATCAAGACCAAGCGCGAGTTCAAGCCGAACCTCGTGGACGTGACGCTGTCGAGCGACGCGCTCGGCCAGAGCTACAGGCTGCGCATCACCGCAGCGGCGCTGCGCTCGGTCGACCATCGCGGCGGCCTCGACGCCTACCTCTTGAAGGCGGGTGAAGACGAACTCTCCCCGCGCGCAGCAAAGATCCGCCGCGACCTGAAGAAGAAGCTTAGCGAAACGGCGGCGGCTTGACGTGAGCCGCGCCGTCCACGGCGTCTACGCCGGGACACTCTTTGGCTTTCCTCTCTACATCGAAAGCTCAGCGCTTTATCTTGCCCCTTGGGTAGCGCTAATCCTGTTTACGCAGGGCGCCGGATCGGATCTCGTCCGCGCCTTTCTGTTTCTGCTTGTCATCGTCGCATCGGTTTTGGTCCACGAACTGGCGCATGCATTGACGGCGCGCGCCTTGGACGTACCGGTGCGCCACATCGCGCTCACCTGGTTCGGCGGCTACGCGGCCTTCTGGGTTCAGCCGACCCGTTGGAAGGACGCGGCCATCGCCTTCGCTGGCCCAGCCTCAAACCTCAGCCTAGCCGCGTTTTCCTACATGGCGCTCGCCGCCGTGCCCGAGCAGCAAAACGTCTGGCTTGAGAACACCGATATCGTGGTCGGCGCAAACGAGCCAAACCTGCTCGAACACACGCTGCGCACGATTGCGTTCCTGAATTTGACCTTGGGCGCTTACAACCTCTTGCCTGGACTGCCGCTCGACGGCGGACACATCCTGCGCGCGCTGTTGGCGACGCGCATGTCGTGGGCGCGCGCCGGTTGGTTCGCCGCATGGGCGGGCGTCGGCCTCGGCGCCGCGGCGGTAGCCTACGCGATCTGGATCGAAAGCTTCTCGCTATTGTTCATCGGATTGTTCGTGACTGCTAGCGCATGGGCGGCACGCAAGGCGTTGCGGCAGGAATAGCGTTGGCTTGCCGCTTCCGTTCGGCGTCTGTGGTGGAAGTTTTTGCGGCGATTTGCGCCGCCATACTGGCGCGGTTCTGCCAAGCGGCTTAGCAACAACCGCTCCCACCATGCCCGACGCACAGCCCCCTCTGACGCAGACGACCAGCGCCGATCCCAACGCGCCGATCGGACGCAATCGCCAATTTCGCCTGCTGTTCGCATGCCTGCTGATCATCGGCGCTGGAAACTCGATGCTGCTGGCGGTGGCGCCGCCTTTGGTGCGCGAACTCGATCTGCCGGACTCAAGCGTCGGCTGGATTTTCTCGTTATCGGCGCTGCTCTGGGTGTTCTGTAGTCCGCACTGGGGGCGCACCTCCGATCGCGTTGGACGCCGGCCCATCGCCGCATTGGGACTCACCGCGTACGCCATCTCCATGGGCAGCTTCGGCGCTGCAGTGTTGCTGGGCTTAAACGGCGTCATCGGCGGTGTCGGCTTGTTCGTGACCTTGATGCTGGCGCGCGCGATTTTCGGCGCATTCGGGTCGGCTGCCTCGCCCGCGGCGCAAGCTTACATCGCCGATCGCACCTCACGCCTTGAACGCACCGAACAACTCGCTGGCTTAAGTGCGGCATTCGCGTTCGGCCAAGCCTTTGGCCCAGCGATTTGCGCAGCCCTCGCGGCCAAACTTGGCCTTGTGTTTCCGATTTGGCTGGTCGCCGCACTTGCCGCCACCGCAGCCTTCACGCTTTGGCGCTATTTGCCGGAAAACACATCGCCGCAGGGCGAGCGCCCGCGCAGCGATTGGCGCGCATCGCTGGCGCTCGCGCAAGATCGCAGGCTCTCTGGCTATCTGATCTACGGTTTTGGTCTCTCGACGATTGCCGGCATCACAGTCCAGGTATTCGGCCTCTTCACCATGGACCGCCTCGGCGTCGAGGGCGAACAGGGCGCTGAGTATGCGGCCGCAGGCTTCATGGTCAACGCACTGGCGTTCCTCGCCACGCAAATGGGAATTTTGCCGCGACTCAAAATGGAGCCGCGCGAACTGATGGCCTGGGGCGCGGGCCTCTTCGCACTGGGCGTCCTCATACAGATTCTGTCGCCTAGCTTGGGCGCGTTGATGGTCGCGCTCGCAGTGCAAGGCTTGGGCGGCGGGCTGGCGCGCGCGGGCTTTGCCGGCGGCTCGTCGATCGCGGTGCGACCCGAAGAACAAGGCAACGCCGCCGGTCTTGTCGTAGCCATCAATGGCGCGGGTTTCGTGTTTTCGCCGCTCTTGGGCGGCGTCGTTTACGAGCAACTCGGCATGAACGCGCCGCTCGTGATCACGGTCGCGATCCTGCTTTCGATGCTTGCGTTCACGTTGGCGAGCCGACGGCTCAGGGGCCTCTCAACCACCGAACACCCGCCGGCCGATCCAACACCCTAGTTTGCCGCGCCGCGCGCGGCATTGAGCACGGCATCGGTCGCGCGCCCGCGCACTTCCATGCTTTGCGCGCGTTCGAACGCGCGGATCGCCGCGCGCGTTGAAGGCCCAACCTCTCCGTCCGCGCGACCGGCGTTGTAGCCCAAGCGGTTGAGCAAACGCTGCAGTTCGCGAATGCCAGAGCGACCGAGAGGCTGCGGCTCGGCAACCTCTGTTACAACGCCGGCGCGCGTACGCACATCAATCAGCAACGCTTCTGTTGGGAAGCCATCAGCGGGCGCGCCTTGCGCGGTTTGGAACGCGCGCACGGCGCGTCGCGTACCAGAACCGAAGAGGCCGTCGGGCGTGCCGGCATTGTAACCGAGGCCATTCAAGAGCGTCTGCAACTCCAGCACTTCCTCGCGGTTGAGAGAGCCGACGTGGCGCGGCCAGCCTTGCTGCAACCCGTCGCGGCCCTCGAAAGCGCGCGCCAGCAACGCGACCACCAGCGCGTAACGGTCCGACGCGTTATAGCGGCGGATCACAGCGAAATTCGGATAGAGCAGGAGCGCCGGCCCTTGCGCACCAGCTGGCAAGAACAACTGCGCCTGCAGCGCGCGTTCGGAACCCGTCCAATCACCCCCATCGGTGCGCGTTAGGCCCCGGTTTTGCCAATCACTGACAGCACGCGTCGTGCCGTCAGCGAGCGCGTAGTCGAAGCCCGGCGGCAGCCGCACTTCGTCGAACACCGCCTCGCCGGCGCGCCAGCCGCGGTCCTTCAGATAGTTTGCGATCGACGCCGCCACGTCGCCGCGATTGGTCCAGATGTCACGGTGGCCGTCGTTGTCCCAATCGACGGCGGTAGTGAGATAGACATCAGGCATGAATTGCGGCTGGCCCATCGCGCCTGCCCAGGACGAGCGCAGCTGCTCCTGGTCGGCAAGCCCGCGCTCGACCATCTCAACGAGCGCCAGCAGGTACCCCTCAAACTGAGCGCGGCGGCGGCCTTCATAGGCGAGCGTCGCCAGCGCTGCTTGCGGCGACCAACTCAGCGCGGCCGCGCCGTAATTGCTCTCAAGGCCCCAAATACCGAGTATGATGTCGGCGTCGACGCCGTAGCGGGCCTCAACGGCGCTCAGGGTGTCGCCGATCTCGGCCTTCAACGCCAAGCCTGCATTAATCCGGTTGGCGCTGACCCGGTTGGTGACATAGTCCCAGACCGGGCTGACAAACTCTGGTTGGCGCTGGTCCAGTTCGATCACCCGCTCGTCGGGAGTGATCCCCGAAAGCAGCCGCGCCAGCACCGCAGGGTCGCGCCCGAGCGCCACCGCGCGGGCTGCGAAGTCATCGCGCCAAGCATCGAAATCGGCATTCCCGGAGGAAGCGAACTCAGGCGGCGGGGGCGGCGGAACCGACGGTTGCGCATCCACGCTGGCCGGCCCACAGGCCGCCGCCAGCCCGACAGCCGCCGCAAAAAATAGACCCCGCGCCATAAACCACCCTCTTGTGCGCCAGCCCCGAGCCCATGCAGACATCGCGCCGGACTTTCCCCAGCCCTCATTGACTTGGACGGGTTGCCCCCGTATTGACGCCGCTTCCTTTTTCGACCCGGAATATTTGGCCATGAAAGTCAAGTCGTCGCTCAAGTCTCTCAAAGCCCGTCACCGGGCTTGCCGGGTCGTGCGCCGCAAGGGCCGGGTTTATGTCATCAACAAAGTTGACCCGCGCTATAAGGCGAAACAGGGCTGAATTAGGTCCTGAATTCTCGTTCATTGTGCAGCGTCCCGCCCTCGCGCCGAGCCGTGAATTGAGATACGGTCCGGCCCGGAATTAAGCCGTATGCGCAGTCTCATTCTCAGCTTTTTCGTTCTCACATTGGCCGCATGCGGTGCCGCGGACAGCGGTCGTGGCCGCGCCGATCCCGAACTCGACCGGCTGTTCATGGAACTGGCGGACGCGTCGGATGCGCCAACGGCGCAGCCGATCGAAGAGCGCATCTGGCAGCGCTGGGCCGATTCCGGCTCGCCGACCGTCAACGTGCTGCTGGAACGCGCCGCGGCGGCGGAGAACGCTGGCGACGGCGAACTGGCCGAACGCTTCTTGGACCAGGCGAGCGCCTTGGCGCCTGATTTCGCCGAACCGTGGAATCGTCGCGCGAGCCTTGCTTACCGCTCCGACGACTATGCCGGCGCCATCGCCGCACTTCAAGAAACCTTGAAGCGCGAGCCGCGCCACTTCGCGGCGCTGGCGGTGCTCGGACTCATTTACGAAGAACTCGGGCAAGACCGCCGCGCGCTCGCCGCCTTCCGCGCCGCACTAGTCATTCATCCTTATCATCAACCTTCACTCGACGGGGTTCGCCGCCTCGAGCCCCGCGTCGAAGGCCACGAGGCATGATGCTGATCGCCGCCGCCGTAGCGGCGGCACTGGCCCTGATCACATTGACCCTGGTGGCGAACGCGCGCGCTTACACAAGACACGTTGAGGCGCGCTGGCCGCCCCGAGGCCGCTTCGTCGACGCAGACAACGCGCGCTTGCATGTTCTGGAAACGGGCCCCGAGCGAGCGCCGCGTATCCTGCTTATCCACGGCGCCAGCTCCAACGCGCTCGAGTTGTGGGGGCCGCTCTCGGAAACGCTGGCGCAAGAGCATCGCGTGATCGCGTTCGACCGCCCCGGCATGGGTTACTCGACACGGCCCGGGCGCAACGCGCACACACTCGCCAGCCAAGCGCGCATGGCCGCGCGGGTGCTTGCGGAGACCGGCGATGCGCCGGTTATCGTTGTTGGCCATTCGCTTGGCGCCGGCGTGGCGCTTCGGCTTGCGCTCGATCACCCGAGCCGCATCGAAGGTCTAGTGCTGATCGCACCCGCAAGCCATCCCTATCCGCACAAACCGGCCTGGTGGGCGCGACTGTCATCGACGCCGCTGTTGGGCGACGCGTTCTGCGGCCTGCTTATTCCATGGCTCGGGCCCATGCTGGCGAGCGACAGCGTCGCCAACAATTTTTGGCCAGAGCCGACGCCCAAGACTTACTATGACGAAGCTGGCGTCGGGCTCATCTTCCGGCCGCGCGCCTTCGCCGCCAGCGCCCGCGATGTCGTCGCCACCAATTCCGAATTCGCCGCGCAAGCGCCGCGTTACGCCGACATCCTGTTGCCCTCTGTCGTCATCACCGCGGAGAAGGACAAGATCGTCAGCCCCAAGCGCCACGCGCGCGCGCTCGCCGCCGATCTGCCCGCTGCCGAACTGGTGATCGCCCCGGGCGCTGGCCACATGCCGCACCGGTTGCGCACGGACCTGGTGATAGCCGCGATTCGGCGTGTCAACGCGTTGGCGGCGGCGCCAGCCGAAGGTTAGGCTCACCCAACGATTCGATTCTCGAAAGCGGTGAGGGACCCATGGCTGACTTTGGCGCGGAGTTTGGCGGCTCGGAAACTGTCGCTGCGCAATCGCTCACCAGCACGACGCGCGAGAAGTTGCGCCAGCTGGTCGCGCGCATCGAAAAACTCGAGGAAGAGAAGAAATCGATCGGTGACGACATCAAGGAAAGCTACGCGGAAGCGAAGACCTTTGGCCTCGACTCCAAGGTGCTTCGCCAAGTGATCAAGATCCGCAAGCAGCCCCGCCAAGAGCGCGAAGAGCAGGAAATGGTCCGCGACTTGTACCTCCACGCTCTGGGGGAGATCTAACGATTAGTCGCCAAGTGCTGCGATAATGCGGTCACCAACAATCTCGTGGCGCCAGCGGTTCCAGATGCCGCCCTGCCCATAATTGCCGCCGGTCATCACCACGACCAGATCGTACTCGGGCACGACGATCAGGAACTGACCGCCATTGCCGTTGGCTTCATAAGCCTCGATCAGTCGATCGCCCAAGCGCACGCCGTAGCGGTGCCACGCATAGCCGTCGGCTCCGCGCAGCGCGATGTTCGCGAAGGTCTCGGCGTCCAGGCCCGTCGTGCTTTCGTTGATCGCGACCTGCGGCGCCGTCGATTGCGCGACCCAGTCTCGGCTCACAATGCGCCGTCCGTTCCAGACGCCGCCATTGAGATAAAGCTGCCCCACCTTGAGCAAATCGCGCGGGCGCATGTAGGCGCCGCCGCCAAGATAGCCTTGCCCGTTTGGCGCGAGGTTCCAATAATAGCGCCCGAACTGCAGCGGCCGCGCGATCAGGCGATCGAACAAAGGCGCGATGTCTTCGCCGCTCGCTTCGTGCAGCGCCGCGCCGACGAGGTTCATCCCCGCCGTGCAATAGGCGTAGCGCGCACCGGGCTCGTGCACCTGCGGCAGGGCGAGCGCGAACCGCCACCAATCGCTCTCCTCGCCTTGCCCCTGCATGGCGCCCTCATTGCCACGAGAACTCTCGTCATTGTCGCTGCAATCGAGCCCCGACGTGTGCGTCATGAGATGTGCAAGCGTGATCTCGCGCTGGCGCGGATCGACCGGCGTAGCAGAAAGAAGATCGTACACGCGCGTCTGAGGGCTGATGTCTGCGCCCTGATACATCAAAGCCCCAAGCATCACCGACGCGAAGGTCTTGCCCGCTGACCGAATGTCGTGCGCTGTGTCGCGATCATAACCGAAGAAGTATTGTTCGAGCACCAGCCGCCCGCCGCGTGCAACCAAGAGCGAATGGATGAGCTGCGGTCGCCGCGACGAGGGATCGCCGGTTGCGATCTCTTGCACGAGGCGCGCGAGCGCGGCTTCGTCGAAGCCTGCATCGCGCGGTCTTGCGGTGCGCCACCCCTCGCCGGTCCGATCAGGACGCGCCACCACGATCGGCGCTCCCTCCGCGCGCGGATTGTACAAGGACAACGCATGAGCGTCCGCGCGCGTCAGCTCCAGCGGCATCGGGACAGGCGGCCATGGCAGCCGCAAACTGTCGGCAAAGACTTCAGCGCTGCGCACGACTTGGCCCTCCGGAGTCACGAAATCGAGGCGCTCGCCCTCAGTCTGTACAAAAAAGCGCGAAGCGCCGCCGTTCATGTTGAACTCGCGGTTTCGGAAGGCGCCTACCCAGCGCCCCTCTTCGTTGCGGGTGATGCGCAGCGCCATCGTGAACCCTTGCGGCAACGGGACGATCTCCGCAGCCCATCCGCCGCCACTCGCTGAAAGCACCACAGGCGTCGTGTACGCTTGACCTGGCAATCCCGGCGGTTGAGTCCACCAGCCTTCGATGCGACGGCCATCGCTGCTTAAACGGCCTTCGAAGCGCCCGCGGCCATTTTCCAACTCAAGCGCCAAAACGTCGGTGCGTACATCCATGTCGCCGACGCGCCACAGCCAGCCGACGCCGCCACGACGAACGCTCAACATCCCCGAAAAGCCGCTGGGGAACGAAAGCTGCTGCGCCCATGTGCCCTCGAACCGCGCAATCGGATCGACCTCTTGCGCACCAGCACTCATCGGCATGAGCGCCAGCGCCACCGCCGCCAACATCTGTCTCATCCTTGCCCCCGCTTGGTTTTGCTCGCCGTCTCGCGCGCCACGAGCCACGCCATAATCGGCGCCTTCCCAGCCTCGAGATTTGCCTTTAGCGCTGCGCACGCCGCCTCCAGATTGCGCGCGCGCAGCGCAGCGATGATCCCCGCATGCGCATCGCTCGCCTCAGCAACAGATTTCTGCTCGCGCATCAACGCCAATTCGTAGCGCCGGGTGCGCGTCATCACGCCTTCGATCATCGTAACCAGCACGCGATTGCGGCAATGCGCCAACAGTTCGAGGTGCCATGCATCGTCGAGCGCGATCGCGCGTTCAGGCTTGCGCTCCGCGACAAGCTTGGCGTTGAGCGCTTCAAGCCGCGCCATCTGGCGTTCAGGCGGCGAACCGGCAGCACGCAGCGCAGCGGGATCAAGGATCGGGCGCAGATCGTAGAGCTGATCGAGTTCTTCGCAGGAAAGCGGCTTGACGAAGTATCCAAGACGCGGTCGCGCCTCGACCGCGCCCTCCGCCACCAGCCGATTGAGCGCCTCGCGCAAGGGCGTGCGACTTACCCCCAGCATTTCCGCCACGTGCACCTCATTCAAGCGCTCCCCTGGTGCGACTTGGCCGTCCACGATCATGGCGCGCAACGCGCCCTCCACCCCGTCGGTCAAATTCTCACGGCGAACTGGCATTTGTATACTGTATACAATTTAGTTCGCGTCTGCAAGCCCCAGTTCCACGCCTCAGCGTCCACTTGGGATTTGGCTGAATGGGGCTAGGCTCAAGCAGCCATGCCCCGCGACGTCGACGCCAAGAAAACAAGGAAAGCCCAGCGATTGATCCGCAAGCTTGCGACCAAGGGGTCAGCGCCTGAAGCCATCGATCCCGAGACCGGCGAATTGAAGCCTGGCGACGGCGCCGTCGACTACTCGCAGTGGGAACAAGAGTTCCTCACCGAGGTGGACCAACGGCTCGAAAAGTACGGCTCGGCGTTCCACGACTTGAGCAAGGGCCGCAAGGAGGAAGCGCTCTCGACGCTGCAAACCGTGAAGCTCAAGGAGATCGCCGCCAAGGCGCGCGGCAAGGGGCGCAAAGGGCTGACCACAAAGAAGCCGTTGGGTTGGAAGAAGGGCCCACGCAGCGAAACCTAAGGCCAACCACGCGCGTACTCGCGTGGTTGGGCCTCGGGAGCACCTCATGGATGATCTAACGAACGCACAGGACTACTACGGCAAAGTGCTGAAGGGCTCGAACGATCTGCGCACCGACGCGTGCGTGACCTTCGAGGCGCCATCGGCGGCGATGCGCGCGGCGCTTGCGAACGTCCATCCCGAGGTGAAGGCGCGCTATTATGGCTGCGGGCTGATCGCGCCGGCGTGTCTGGAAGGCGCTCGGGTGCTCGATCTGGGTTCCGGCTCGGGCCAGGACGCCTACGTACTCGCGCAATGCGTCGGCGAAGCGGGCTCGGTGGTTGGCGTCGACGCCACGCCGGAACAACTCACGGTGGCGCGCGCGCACCTAGATTGGCACAGCGCGCGCTTCGGCTACGCCAAGTCCAACGTCGAATTTCTCGAAGGCGATATCGGCAAGCTGGATGCGCTTGGCCTTGGATCCAATTCGTTCGACGTCATCGTCTCCAATTGCGTGTTCAACCTGATCGAGGACAAAGCCGCGGTGTTCGCCGCCGCCCACCGGCTGTTAAAGCCAGGCGGCGAAGTGTATTTTTCCGATGTGTACTCGGATCGGCGCCTCCCGAATTCGCTACGGTCCGATCCGGTGCTGCACGGGGAGTGCCTGGGCGGCGCGCTCTACTGGAACGATTTCCTGCGCATCGCAAAGGCCGCCGGTTTTCTCGATCCGCGGCTTGTCACATCACGGCCGCTCGGCATCGGTGACGACGCCATTGCCGCCAAGGTCGCGCCAGCGCGCTTCTATTCGGCGACCTATCGCCTGTTCAAGATCGATAACCTCGAAAGCGCCTGCGAGGACTATGGTCAGGCCGTGCGCTACAAGGGCGGCGTCGCGGGACAAGAGGCTGCGTTCGTGCTCGATGGTCATCACGTGATCGAGGCGGGACGCCTGTTCCCGGTGTGCGGCAACACCTACGCAATGCTGAGGCAAACCCGCTTCGCGCCGCACTTCGAGTTCTTCGGCGACGAGCGCGTCCACTACGGCATCTTCAAAGGTTGTGGCACAGACCTGCCGTTCCCCGAAAGCGCGGGCGGCGGAGCGCCAGCGGCGAGCTGCTGTTAGCCCTCCGCCGCGACGCGCTCCTCAAGCCCGTACTCGCGCAGCTTGCGATAGAGCGTCGAGCGGCCGATGCCCAAACGCCGCGCGACTTCGGACATGTGGCCCGCATAGTGATCGATCGCGAGTTCGATGAGGTCACGCTCGATCTGTTCGAGCTGGCGAAGGTGGCCGTGATTGTCGAACACGGCGACGGGCGCTGAGACCTCCGAAGCGGCTTGCACAGCGGCGGCGAATGACGCCTGCGCGGCTTCGACATGGGTGTCGTTGGCGGGCACGGGCATGCCGGGCGCGACTGCGTCGTTGGCGGCGGTGAGCGGCTTCAGGCCCGATATCTGCGGGAAGTCTTCAGGCTGGAGATACTCGCCTTCGCACAGGATCACGGCGCGGAAGATGGCGTTTTCGAGCTGGCGCACGTTGCCCGGCCAATCGAAGGCGCTCAGCATGCGCATGGTCGCGGGCGACGCGCCGCGGACGTTGCGGCCCTCTTCGGCGTTGAAGCGCGCCACGAACCGCTCGACAAGCGCCGGCAGATCTTCCTTGCGCTCGCGCAGCGGCGGCGCCTCGATCGGGAACACGTTGAGGCGATAGTACAAATCTTCACGGAAGCGGCCGTCGGCGACCAGTTTGGTCAGATCCTTGTTGGTGGCGCTGACGATGCGCACATCCACCTTCACCGGGCGCTTGGCGCCCACTGGATCGACCTCGCCTTCCTGCAGCACGCGCAAGAGCTTCACCTGCGCATCGAGGGGCAGTTCGCCGACTTCATCGAGGAACAG
>CAYRHK010000018.1:0-16255 GCA_964423825.1 uncultured Terricaulis sp.
ACCGAGACACGGCTCCTGCCCGGCGCGCTGGCGCGCAACGCCGGCTTGCGCTTCGTCTGCAAGCACGTGCCGCTCGCGGTCGCCAACGCAAACACCGCCTTCACCCGCGCCTATCGTGAGCAGCGCGACACCGTTATCCCGATCGCGCACGGCGACGGACGCTTCATCGCCGACGAAGCCACACTCGACCGCATCGAGGGCGAAGGCCGCGTTGTGTTCCGCTACCTCGACAATCCCAACGGATCAGCCCGCGACATCGCCGGCATCATGAACGAGCGCGGCAATGTCATGGGGCTGATGCCGCACCCCGAGCGCGCCAGCGATCCCGCGTTGGGGGCTACGGGCGGTGCGGCGGTGTTCCAGAGTCTGCTGGAGGCCGCATGAACGCGATGAAGAAACAACCGCCGCCGGCCACTGCATTCGACGCCGAAGTCGACTCCGCACGCACACGGCTGGAAACAGCCCTGCAACAAAGCGAAGGCTTTGACGACCTCGCGGCGCTACAAACGCTCGCGCCGCTGCTGACCTCGAAAATCGCGTCGCGCCGCCTGAATTTCGTGCTTGGCGACGAGGACGACCATGAAACTTGTATCGTCGTCATCCACGTCCACACCGACGAAGAACTAGGCTTCATCTTCGCCGAAGATGGCGAATACGTATTCGAAAGTAACCTTGACGCCTATTTCGACGATTTCGTCGACGACGACCCCGAGCGCTTCGTCGAGCGCTTGTACGAAACCCTGCGCGCGGATTTGCCGAAGTACGAGGTCGAGAGCGCGGGGTGAGCGCTTGCGAGGGCGGTGAATATTCGCCTAAGCTGGTCGGCCAACAAAACAGGGGTTGCCCCATGCGTGCGTTGCTGATCGGTTTCATCGCGCTTGTCGCTGCGTCTCAATTCGCTCCCGAAGCGCAAGCACAGACGCGCTATCCGCTGGCCTGCCGTGCGGGCGGCAACATGGCCGTCAACATCGCCCCGCAGGCGAGCGGCGGGGGCACCGAAATCGTGATCAGTTACGATCGCGCCACACGCACCGCCGGCCTGCCCGCCGGCAGCTGCTCGTGGCTTGACCGCACCGTAAACGACCGTGAGCCGCGCGCGATGCGCATCATCGTGCGCGCGCGCATGAGCGTCGACGTACGCCCGCGCCCAGGCGATCACATGGGCGACCGCGGCGACCTTTTCGTGTTCGCGGGCTCCGGCGCCGATGTCGCCACCGCCGAAGCGATCGTGCGGGTATTGAAGGCGGGCGGCTCGTTCCAGGTGCAGGCGTACAATCCCGGCCGCGGAATCATGGTGGCCGAGAGCTTCCGCGAAACCGCCGCGCGCTGAGGCAGGGCTCCCCACCGTGCTTGCCGCGTGCTAATCGCGCCAGCCATGACCGAAACCCGCTCCGACTTCCTGCGCACCGTGATGGCGCGCGGCCAGTTCCACCAGTGCACCAACCTCGAGGGCCTGGATGAAGCCGCACGCGCGGGCGTGACCGGCTATATCGGCTTCGACATGACGGCGCCTTCCCTTCACGTCGGAAACCTCACGCAGATCATGTTCCTGCGCCGGCTCCAGCAGACCGGCGGCAAGCCGATCGTGCTGCTCGGCGGGGGCACGACCCGCGTCGGCGATCCCTCAGGCAAGGAGGAAATGCGCCAATTGCTCTCGGAAGCGCAGATTGCCTCAAACGCCGCCTCGATCCGTGGCTGCTTTGAAAAGTTTTTGAGCTTCGGCGACGGCGCCTCCGACGCCACCATGGTCGACAATTCCGACTGGCTGTTGAAGCTTAACTACATCGACTTTTTGCGCGATGTCGGCCGTCACATGTCGGTCAATCGCATGCTGTCCATGGATTCCGTGAAAGTACGGCTCGAACGCGAGCAGCCGATGAGCTTCATCGAGTTCAACTACATGATCTTGCAGGCCTACGACTTTGTGGAGCTGCATCGCCGCTTCGGTTGCAAGCTTCAGATGGGCGGCTCCGACCAGTGGGGCAACATTGTCAATGGCGTCGAGTTGGGCCGACGCATGGACGGAGTCGAACTCTACGGACTCACCCAGCCGCTGATCACCACAGCGTCCGGCGCCAAGATGGGCAAGACCGCGCAAGGCGCGGTTTGGCTCAACGCCGATATGCTCTCCCCCTACGAATACTGGCAGTACTGGCGCAACGCCGAGGATGCGGATGTCGGGCGGTTCCTTAAGCTCTTCACCGATCTGCCGCTCGACGAAATCGCGCGCCTGGAAGCCCTGCAAGGCGCCGAGATCAACGACGCCAAGAAGGTGCTCGCCACCGAGGCGACCGCGCTGCTGCATGGCCGCGAGGAGGCGCAAAAGGCCGAAGACGCCGCGCGCGCGACGTTCGTGGAGGGCGCGGTGTCGGAAAACTTGCCCACGTTTTTTGTGACTCAAGCGGAACTAGGCGATGGCCTGCGCGTCGCCGCAGCGTTCGTGCGCGCGGAGTTGGTGGCGTCAAACGGCGAGGCCAAGCGTCAGATCGCGCAGAAGTCGCTGCGCGTGAACGATGAACTGGTCAGCGACGAAACCGCAACGCTCACGCCTGCCGATCTGCGCGACGGCGTCATCAAGCTATCGTTCGGCAAGAAAAAGCACGCGCTGTTGCGGGTTTAATTGCCAGGCGCAGGCGCAGCCGCCGCGCTAGTATCGGCGGTTGCCGGCTCTTCATCGACATCGCCTTCACCAGGGCCGGTCAACGGCTCGAAGATACGGCGCAGAATTCCCGGCGCCATAGCCGACACTGGATTGACGCCCACGCGGGGAGACGCCGCTGGCCCATTGATGGAATACGTCATCCCAAACAGGCCTTCCCCGCGCCGTGAGATCAACAGATCGCCGATCACCGGCACATTGCCCAGCATCGACAAATTTAGACGCGGCGACGGAGCAATGACGCCATCGACGTCAAGATCGTCGCGATCCAAATTGTACGCACCAGCGCCTGTAAGGCCAAGCGACGGCCCCGCCATCCGTCCCTGCGTGAAAATCAACCGATCATTGGCGTAGGTCATCTGAGCGTCGAGGCGTTCGAACCCGATGCCTTCCCCGTTCAGCATGCCGACCATGCCTTGCAGCGATCCCGCCGACGATAGCAGCCTCGCCATCACCGGCAGGCGCACAACCTGGAAATCGCGCAGCGACACGTTGAAGCGGGCGCTGTTCGGCGGTCCGGCCCGCCAATCGCCTTCTGCCGTCGCGGTGCCGCCAATAACGTTTTCAGCGCCCGTTAGCGCCGCCACGGCGAAGCCCGCGTCGTCGGCGCGGAACACCAGCCGGCCGTTCCGATCGCTCGGGCGCGGCCCCAAACCCAACGAGAAATGCTTGTTGCCCGGTGATCGCCCCTCAACCGTGAGCATCGATAGCGCATCGCCATTGGTCGCCAAGTCCACGCGCGCATCGCTCAGTCTGACGCCGCCGCGCAATTGCAGTTGGTCGACAATAAGCGTCGCGCGCACCGGCTCATCTTCCGGCGCCGAGGCGCCCAGCCCAGTCGCTAACGGCTCGCCGTCATTGCCGTTCATGAACGGTGCAGCATCGAACAGCGCTCCGCGTACGCTGACTTGCAACGCGCCATCCTGAGCGCGGGTTGCGCGGAGGCGAGCATCTGAGCGCCCGCCGATGGCCAATCGCGCAATGTCGATGTCAGCAATGCGCGCATCGCGCGTCACCCGCACGCGCCCCGTCGCTGACAGGTCGGGCCCGCGCACATCGAGGCCATTGAACGCGAGGCCGCCATCCTGCTGACGCTCAACCGTGAAACGCGCAATCGCCGCTTCGCCCACGCGCTTTTCCCAGAACCGCCACGGCGATGTGATTGCCGCCTGCGTCAGATTGAGCTCCATGCGCGCATTCTCAACGTCGAACCCGCGCCCTTCGCCGCTAATAACGACGCCGATGCGTCCCTGCGCGTAACGCGCGATCGAGTACCCTAGGCCCACCAGATCGTGCGCATCGAACACTCCGGAAATCTGGTAGGATGACGATCCAGCGCCGCCACGCCGCCCAATGCGCTCTGTCCAGCGCACGTCCTGAATGTCCGACGACCCCGCCCGTATCGGTCCGCTCACCACGATGGCATTATGGTCGCCACGGATTTGCAGCTGGCCTCCGGACAGCGCCAAGCGCCGCTCGCGCATGCTGCCCGCGAAATCTCGCACCGAACCGCTTATGCTTAAGCGCCATTGCTCGAACGGCACTTCGCGCAGCATGGGGCGCTGCAGCTGCAACACCACCGACCCACGACCCGTCACAGTCGCAATGTCCACCGGCAGCCGCTCGCGTAGATCGAGCGGTTCTTGCGCAAGCAGCTCCATCATGCGTCTCGTGTCGCCGTCGGCACGCGCCGATATCGTCGCAAGCGCGCCTTTCGGCTTGAGACGGGGGATATCGACTCGCCCGTTGCTGAGCGTCAATTCATTGAGGCGGGCCTGCGCCACGTTCATGTCGAAACGATTGCCGCGCAAAACTGCTGAACCGCGCACACCTGTCACCGGCGACATGGTCTCGATAAAGCGCATCTCGGCGTCCACCACGTCGAAACGCACATCCACCGCCTCGTTGCGCATGGACTCGCCACGAATGTCAGCAGGCCGAATGTCCAGCGCCGCCGTAACGTTGCTAACCCGCCCGCGCACCAGCGAACGCGCCAGATAGTCGCGTGCGCCTTCGCCCAGGCCGATCGGCCACAACGCGATCAACGTCGGGGCATCGAGTTCTCCCGTGCCAGTGGCGTGCATTTCTATGCCAGGGGTGACGGTCCGATCTCGCCCGTACTCCGTCCAATAGATGCGCCCAGTCGCATTCACGGCGCCCCCTGCTGTTTCGGCATGCAACCGCTCGATCCGGATGCTACGGTCGGCGGACAAAACTGCGCCAGTGAGCCGCACGTTGCTCAAAGCGATGGGACGCGCAAACGTCGCAGGCAGATCCAAAGACAGCGAGCGCAGCGCCACATCAAACGCCGCTGGCTGACTGCGCGTTCCCCGCAAGATCGAGGAGACATCGCGCACTCGGATTTCTCCGTCGATGCGCGTTTGCGTGCCAGCCAAAGACAATTCGTCAATGATCAGTTCGTCGCTCGCGATGTCGTAGCGACCGTGAAAGCGCCCGCCCTCGAGACGGAACAGCCCGGCCGGCGTATTGGCGGCGCCGCGCCCAACAGCAGCATCGCCATCGAAGCGCGTGACACCTCTTTCGCGATCCAAGCCGATAACCAACCGCGCTGTGACAGGCGCATCGAGGCTCGCAAGCGAGCCGAGCGCCGCCGGCGAAAGAATGGCGCGCGGACGCGCGCCACTAACGCCAAATTCGATGGTGGCGGCGCTGAAGCGGGTGTCGGTAGTGATATGCAGATTGGCTGGTGCTCCGCCGCGCGCACCCTCCAAGCTCGCCTCGGCCGATAGCGACAATGCACGCCCGCGTCGCGCCAATTCGAAATTCGCACCTTCGGCGGTCCAGCGCCCGCCGCCGCTTTCCTCGACGATTGTGAGCGTGGCGCCCCTCAGACTCAAACCCCGCAGGCTGCCCCCTGGCCCGACGGGTCTGAACGTCGCCTCCATGCTGTCGAGCACGCGCGTCACGCGTTCAAGCAGCGTTTCTTGCGGAGGCGGCGGGGGAATGATGAGATCGGGAGCGGCGCCCTCGGGGCCAAACGCCACATGCACGGCGTCGTCTCCCTTACGAGTAAACGTCACCTGACCGCCTGAAAAATCGGCCCGTTCAATCTGCACGCGCCCAATCAGGAGTGGCAACACGGCTAGCTCGATGCGCGCTTCCTCTGAACGCGACAACAACGTACCCTGCTCGTCCTGCATGGTGACGCCCAGCGCCCGCAACTCCAACGCACCGCGCGAACTCCAAGCCAGTTCAGCGCGTTCTAGGAGCACCGGTCGCCCGGCGCGCGCCTCGCTGAGTTGCTCCTGCAACTGGGGCCGAATGGAGTCGAGATTGATCGGCCCCTGCGATAGCCGCCACCACGCCACCCCAAGCCCAATTGACAAGGCAGCTACCAAGCCAAGCAAAATCTCGACGGCGATGAGCGTCGAGCGACGGATCATGCTCCTAGCTCCCGCACGAACGTCGTGTCTCTAGCGCCAACGTCCCACGCGGCGCCCGCGCCCCATCAGTCGAGCACAAAACAGGGAGAATGCCAGTGAACAAAGAACTCAAGGTTGGCGATCCAGCGCCCCGCTTCGATCTCCCAACGGCCGGGGGCGGGCGCGTCAGTCTTGCCAACTGTAAGGGAAAACGTTTGGTTTTGTACTTCTATCCGAAGGACGATACCCCAGGCTGCACCCGGGAAGCGCTGGATTTCACCGCCGCCGCTGACGCCTTCGCAGCTGCGAACACGATGATAATCGGCATTTCCCGCGATCCTCCGAGCAAGCACGAGAAATTCACTGCAAAACACGGCTTAACCATGACGCTCGCGTCTGATGAGTCGGGGGAAACCTGCCACGCCTACGGCGTCTGGGTCGAAAAGAAGCTCTACGGCCGCGTCTCGATGGGGATCGAGCGCTCAACATTTCTCATTGATGAAACAGGCCGTCTCACCAAGGTTTGGCGCAAGGTGAAGGTGACCGGGCATGTGGAAGATGTGAAAAAAGCGCTTGAGCCGATCTGAGGCTTAGCTGACTGTACGCGTCGCCATGGCGCTGCGCGCGATGCTTCGCGGTCCAAAATACTGAAATTCCTGTAAACGCAGGCGAGTGCCTGTTGCATTTTGGGGAGGATTCGGGTTGGATCGTTTGTGCGGGGCCAGCGGGCTAGTGTTTTTGGTTTAGCGGGGCGGTGTCGGACCATGAGCCAGTTCGGATCGCGGGCGAGAGCCCTGTTTGATCGAATTTTCCCAGAGCGACAGATTTACCACCGCAGCGGTGGCGCGGTCCGGTATGTGTCGCTTTCGCCGAGCAAGCAGGCGCTGTTGGCGCTTGGCGCGGTCGGCTTGGCCGGTTGGTGCGTTTACGCGACCGGTTCCACCCTTCTCCAGGGCAGCGCCGCCAGCGGTCAAAACGCTGAGGTTGAGCGCGAGCGCGCCAAATATGACCGCTGGTTGAACGAGTCTCGGGCGCAAGCAGCCGCGGCCCAAGCTCTCCTGGAAGAGCGTACCCGCGCGTTTGACCGCGCCACGGCGGAATTCGAAAGCCGCCACGAAGTCCTGAGGTCGCTCCTGGAATACGCTGGGGGGTCCAGCTTCCAGCTCACCGCAAACCGGCCGATTGAACGTGACGGCGCTCGCATCATCATGGCCGCGTCGATAGACGAATCGGAACCCCGCTCCTCAAACACAGCCACTTCTGAGCCTTATCAGGTTACCACAGTTGGCTTCCGGGCCCGCGCCGAAAGGCTTGAAGCCGATCAGGAGCGGACTCTTTCCGAACTCGAAGACCAAGTTGTCGAACGCAGCGAGTACGTTCGTGGCGTGCTCCGCCTGACCGGCGTGTCGATGGCGTCACTGACCGGACCTGAAGCTTCTGAGGCGGCGGGACCGCTGGTGCCCGCTGATTTCGTGGCGTACCTGCGCGACAGCGGCCTTGACCCCGCTTTCTCCGAACGGGTCGCTGAAGTGGCCGCGCGCGTGACGGAATCGCGCCGCCTGGCTGACATTGCCGGCTCAACGCCGCTCGCGGTCCCGGTCGCGGTCGATGCGCGCGAAACCTCGGGTTACGGTCAACGTATCGACCCCTTTACCGGTCGTCCGTCGTTCCACCATGGCCTCGATATGGCCGCGTTTGAACGCGCGCCTGTCGTTGCGACGTCGCCCGGCACTGTGGTCTTCGCTGGCACGCGGTCAGGTTACGGCTATACTGTCGAAATCGACCACGGTCATGGCTTCAAGACCCGTTACGCCCACTTGCGCGACATTCAAGTGGAACGCGGCGAGCGCGTGGCTATCGGTCAGCGTATTGGTTCGATGGGCAGCACAGGCCGCAGTACCGCGACCCATTTGCATTACGAAGTTTGGTTTCGAGGGCGCCCGGTCGATCCGATTAACTTCTTGAGAGCAGGACGGCATGTTCACGAACAAGGGTAGACCACCGGAGTCCAACGTGCCTTCTCTTCCAGACCCAGTACAGCCACGCCGCCAACCTGGTCGGCCTGGTATCGCGTCGATCATCGCTAGCGGTGTCAAGATCACTGGGACGGTGGTAGCCGAAGGTGCCGAGATTCAGGTCGACGGCGAGATCGAGGGAAATGTCCGCGGCGGCTCGCTGACCGTCGGCGACACCGGCATGGTTAAGGGCGACGTCATTTCCGAAAGTGTAACCATTCACGGTCGCGTCGAAGGCTCGGTGCGATCGCGGAAGGTGATTCTGGCGCGCAACGCGCACGTCGTTGGCGACATTGTTCACCAATCTCTGTCAGTAGAGATGGGCGCTGTCTTTGAAGGGCAGTGCAAATATTTGCAGGACCCTTTGGCGCAAACGGGCGTCGCATCCCAGAGCGCGGAGCGGCCCTATAGCGGGGGCATGTTTGGCGAGGCCAACAATGATCGGGTGATCGTGACCGGCGCTTCGAGCTAGTTTTTGATTTTGGGTTGGAATTTTTGACTTTAGGCCCGGCAACGCCGGGCCTTTTCTTTAGGCGACTTGAACTTTCGCGGCCGTCTCAAGAGGCGCGAAGTGTTTGCGGAGATGGGCCACTGCGCGGCCAAAATATCTCACGTCGCGGTGGGTGCGGGCCTGCATGACCCCACCCTCCATGACCGTGAGAACGAACGGGGCAAGGGCGCCGCGATCCAAAGTCGACGGGAGACGGGGGCGCCACGATTAGGCGCTACTCGATATCCGCCACCGCTTCACTGGCGCCGCTGATACGTTGCGCGAGCGAGGCGGCCATGAACTGGTCTAGATCGCCATCGAGCACGCCCTGCGTGTCCGATGTCTCGATCCCCGTGCGCAGGTCCTTCACCATCTGATAGGGCTGCAACACGTAAGACCGGATTTGCCGACCCCAACCGATCTCGGTCTTTGAATCGGCGAGCTGCTGCGCAGCCGCTTCGCGTTTCTGCAACTCCGCTTCGTAAAGGCGCGCGCGAAGCATGTCCCAAGCCGCAGCGCGGTTCTTGTGTTGAGAGCGTTCCGCTTGGCACGCGACCACGATCCCCGTGGGAATATGAGTTAAGCGCACCGCGGAATCCGTCTTATTGACGTGCTGGCCGCCAGCGCCCGATGCACGGTAAGTATCGGTGCGCACATCCTTGTCCAGAATCTCAACCTCGATCGACTCGTCGATCTTGGGATAGACCCATGCGCTTGCGAACGAGGTGTGGCGGCGAGCATTGGAATCGTAGGGGCTAATCCGCACCAGTCGATGCACGCCAGCTTCAGTCTTGAGCCAACCATAAGCGTTTTCGCCCTGCACCAGGATCGTGGCCGATTTGATGCCGGCGGTGTCCCCGCCTTGCTCTTCCAGAAGTTCAACCTTGAAACCACGTGCTTGAGCCCAGCGTGTGTACATGCGCAGCAGCATCTCGGTCCAATCCTGGCTTTCGGTGCCGCCAGCGCCGGAATTGAACTCGACATAAGCATCGTTTCCATCGGCTTCACCTGAGAGCAGCGCCTCGAGCTCAGCCTTTGCCGCACGCGCTTGCACAGCCTTGAGCGTCGCGTGCGCCTCATCCACCAGCCCGGCGTCGCCTTCGGCATCCGCCAGTTCGGCTAGCTCAAGTGAGTCGCTCAAATCCCGTTCCAGCGCGACAATCGTGCTCATGCCCGCTTCGAGCTTGTTGCGCTCACGCATAAGCTTCTGGGCTTTTACAGGATCGTTCCAGAAATCTGGACGCTCGGATAGCGCGTTTAGTTCGTCGAGGCGGACTTGCGAAGCATCCCAGTCAAAGACGCCTCCTCAGCAGCGCAACCGCCGCCTCGATCTGTTCCGCCAGAGCGCCTATATCCGCGCGCATCACACGTCCCCGAACAATTGGAAGCGAGTCAGATAGGCGAGCCGCTGTGCGCCGGCAAGCGCTCGCTAGTACAAACCGCCCAAATCTTCCGACTGGCGCTGGTCCTCAACACGCCGCGGTCGATCTGGCCCCGCATCGTTGAGCCCCGAGAGCACACGCGGATCGATTGGATCGGTGCCGCCGAACACGAACGGCGACGACACAACATCGTTCGTCGGCTCTGTATCCGGTCGGAACGCCTCGACGATGGTTTGTGTGCTTGACGCATTCGGCAACAGGCCAGTGATGTAGTCGACGCGCACCAAGCGCACACCGCCGGGAATCCGGAACGGCGTCGGCGATGTGTCACGCAACGCCTCGCGCATAAAATCTCGGAAGATAGGCGCCGCGATCCTGCCGCCAGTCTCAGCGTCACCCATGTTGCGCGGCGTGTCGAACCCCGCCCAGATGCCGACAACCAGGTCGGGCGAGAAACCAATGAACCAGGCATCCTTGTAGTCGTTTGTGGTTCCAGTCTTCCCGCCGAGCGGGAAGCCCAACTCCGCCACAACCGTGGCAGTGCCGCGCTCGACCACGCCCTGCGCCATCGACACCACCTGATAGGCCGTCACGGGATCAAGCACCTGCTCGCGCACATCGGCGAGCGTTGGCGCGCCTTGCCGGCGCCACTCATCATTGCAGCCCGGGCACTCGCGCTGATCGCGCCGGAAAATCGACGTTCCGGCACGATCTTGAATACGGTCGATGATGATCGGCTGAATGCGGCGCCCGCCATTCACGAGGATGCCGTACGCTGTCGTCATCCTCAACACGGTCGTTTCGCCCGAGCCCAGCGCGAGGGCAAACACCGGTTGCGTGCGTTCATCGTAGACGCCAAGGCGCCGTCCATATTCGAGTACGCGGTCGGCGCCCATCTCGTACGCTACGCGCGCGGTCATCGCATTGCGAGACAACTCCAGACCACGCCGCAACGTCGTCGGTCCGTAATATTGATTGGTGTAATTTTCCGGCGACCAGTTCGTCCCGTCGCCAGCCTCGATTGCGAGCGGCCCGTCGTCAATGAGCGTCGCGGGCGTCAGCCCATAGTCGAGCGCCGCGGCGTAGACGATAGGTTTGAACGACGACCCTGGCTGGCGAAGCGCCTGCGTCGCGCGATTGAGACCGCTCGCCTCGTTGAACGAATAACCCCCAACCATGGCCAACACGCGCCCGGTGTGGGGATCCATGGCGACGAGCGCCCCTTGAATCTCTGGCACCTGGCGAAGCGTATAGCGACCGTTGGCCCCGCGCGTGACATAGACGATTGCACCCACGGAGAGCGCACGCTCCCGATCGCGACGCGCGCCCTGCGCCGCCCATTGCGCATCATCGTCGATAAGACGTCCCGTAGCCCCGTTCTCGTCGGTGAGCGTGACGGCCCCGCCATTCGCGCGCGTTACCATCGCGCGCAACCAGTTCGATAAACTCGGCGGCTGCGGCGCATCGCCAAGTTGCGCGCCCACATCGCCATCCGCCGCGCCGCGCCCAATAGGTCCGCGCCAATCGTGCCTGCGATCATAGGCTTCCAATCCAGCGCGCAACGCGCGCGCCGCAATCAGCTGCAACCGCGTGTCGACAGTGGTCCGGATCGACAGCCCCCCGCGCAACAGGGCTTCTTCGCCGTATTGGTCCTGCACCTGGCGACGAATCTCTTCCACGAAATGCGAAGCCGCTACGAACTCATCGCCCGATAGCCGGTCAGTGACCACAAGGTCAGACGCACGCGCTTCCTCGGCCTGCGCTTCATCGATATATCCGCGTTCGAGCATGCGCCCGATCGCATAATTGCGCCGGTCGAGCGCGCGTTCGCGGTGACGGGGCAGTTGGTAGTTCGCTGGTCCTTTGGGCAGGATCGAAAGATATGCAGCTTCTGCGATTGTCAATTCGCTCAGCGGTTTGTCGAAATAGTTGAGCGATGCCGCAGCCACGCCATAGGCGCGATTACCCAGATAGATTTGGTTCAAGTAAAGTTCTAGAATGCGATCCTTGCTGAGCGCGCGCTCAATTCGCTGCGCCATCAGCGCCTCGCGCAACTTGGTGTAGACCGCGCAAAAGAGACCGCCAATGCCGCCCTCGCACTCGGCGGCGCGCCCCGTTAGCATGTTGCCTGCCACCTGCTGCGTAATCGTGGACGCGCCCTGCAACCGTCGTCCGCTCAAGACGTTGCCCACGTTCGACATCATTGCGCGAGCGATGCCCTGATAGTCGAGCCCCTCGTGCTCGAAGTACCGCGCGTCCTCGACCGCGACGAACGCATTGCGCACGTGCTCCGGAATTTGCTCGATCGGCACGAACACACGCTGCTCTTCGGCGAACTCCGCCACTAGGGCGCCATCACCGGCGTAAACGCGGCTCGTCACCGGCGGTTCGTAATTTTGCAGCTCTTCAAGCGAGGGCAGCCCCTGTAGCGCAGCGATGAAAAACCCGATCACCGCCAGCGTGCCGACGCCGGCCGCGATCGCCAGTCCCATGAAGATGCGTCGCCAAAGCGGGCTACGCGCGCGCGGCTCTTCGTCGGGCTCATAGTTGTAGCCCCCTCGATCATCGCGAATGTTGTAACTTTCCCAACCGCCGGTGCGGCCGTAGCCATCGTCTCGCGACATGCGCGTCTCGCTTCTGAGTCCGAACCTTCAAGGCCCGCGTCGCGCCGTTTTGCGGCGCGATTAAGGCCAGACGCTGACCGCTAATCTAAGCCCGCCTCCGGCACAACAAGCCAATTCAGGCGCGGGCGTAGACCTGGAATCCGGCGAAATAGGCGTCCACGGCCTCAGCCATGGCGCTCGCCATCTGCTGGCGCGCGCGTGGGTCCGAGAGGCGGCGCTCATCGGCGACATTACTCAAGAAGCCAGTTTCGATCAGCACTGCCGGCACGTCCGGCGCCAAGAGCACGAAAAACCCTGCATTGCGGTGCGTATTCCGCAGCAGCGGCGCCACCGCGCCCAACTGGGGAATCAGCGTCTGGGCAAACTGCGCCGAACGATTGGTGGTCTCGCGCTGGTAGAGATCGAGCAGGATGTCATGGGTGACACCCTGGCGTGGCGCTTCCCCCAAATCGACGTCCCAGTTCTGAGCTCCCATCAGGGATTGCGCACGATCGGCGCCGCGCTCGGACAGCGTGTAGACCGAGGCCCCATGCGACTCCCGGTTGGCGTGAGAGTCAGCGTGGATTGAGATAAACAGATCGGCGTTTTGTGTGCGTGCAAACCGGACGCGTTCATCCAGTTCCACGAAGCGGTCGGCATCGCGGGTCAAAGCCACACGATACCGCCCACGGCTCTCCAGCGCCTCGCGGAGCTGAAGCGCCGCGTCCAGGACCACATCCTTTTCACGCACGCCGGTGGCGCCGACTGCGCCGGGATCGCGCCCGCCATGGCCAGCATCGATCACAATCGTGCGCCGAGGACCATTGCGACCCGACAGCTCCCGGGGTGACGTTGAACTCACAGCGCGCAGCGGGGCGAGATCAAAACTCAACGTCGGCGAGCGACTCGTGCCCAATTCCTGCCTAACCAAGCCCGAAGGCGCCGCAAGATCCAGCACGAGACGCCAAGAGCCGTCCGTCTGCGGCGCGTAACGGTATCCTTGCACCACACCCGCGCCCTCGCCACCTCCAGCGCGACCACCGCTAAGAACTGATCGCGCCCCTGCGACGTCGATCACAAAGCGATCTGGATTTGCCAAAAAGAAGGTCCGCGCGGTCGCTGGCGCGTCCAACCCCAGCACAACCCGAACCCCCGATCCGCTAGGTTCGATAACCACGTCCCGGACGGTCGAGCCCGTATCCGCGCGCGCGATCCCGCCTAGCGCGCCTGCGCCAAGCATGGTGAGGCCGCCAAGGGCCAGCGAACGCCGCGTCACCGTCATGATCGTTGAAGCTTAGCGGCCGCCATTTGATATGAGGTTGAAAAAATCAGTAAATATTGCCGACACCATAACAATTTAGACAGATCAACTCTGCGCCCAGCCGTCGACGTGGGCTTGAATTCCGCCGCGAGTGCTGCTGACGGTACGGAATGGCTTACCGACTTCTTGCGCTCGCCGCCCTCGCCCTCGTGGCATCGCCGGCGTGGGCCCAATCGACTCGCCCTGAGGCGACGGCGGCCGGCGAATTCTTGCAGCTTTGCCGCCAGGACAACGGCAGTTTGTGGGGTGCAAACTTATGCGGGCCGTTGCTTGTGGCGAATCCTACCTCGCGCCGAGCCTGGGCCAACGAGCCCGACCGTGAGCGTCAACTGAGCCCCGAGGGGGAAGGTTGGGCAGGAACACTTCCCCAAGGCGTGCCGATTGCCAACACCTCAGTGGAGTGGGCCGGCGTCCGCTGGATCATGGTGATGGGACCTCTACCGGAGGACGCCACGGAACGACGCGTATTGCTGCTCCATGAGGCTTGGCACCGAGTCCAGGGTCAACTCGGCCTCGACGCCGCTGCAGCCAACTGCGACCACCTTGAAGAACCCCGTGCACGGGAATGGCTGCGTCTCGAAATGCGCGCCTTGGGAACGGCGCTGCGCTCCTCGGGACACGCGCGCGAACAAGCTCTAGAAGAGGCGCTTCAGTTCCGTGCCGCCCGCCTGCGCGACTTTCCTGACGCCCGAGCGCAGGAAAGCGCCCTTGATCGGAACGAGGGGTTGGCCGCCTACACCGGCGTGCGGCTCGGGGCGACCTCACCCGAGACGTACGCTGCGCGGCTTCTAGATCGTTACGACACCAGAGAATCTTACGTACGCACGTACGCGTATGCCACCGGCCCCGCCTATGGGCTGTTGCTGGACCAATTTGTGCGCGATTGGCGCCAACAGGCGCGAGCCGGCGCGACCCCGGCGGATCTGCTCGTGGCCCAGTTGCGGGTCCAGTCCCTCAGTGCGCGTCAACTTCAACGCCTCGGCGGCCGCTACAATAGGAGTACAATTGCGACCGAGGAGAACGCCCGCGCCGAGACGCTGCGCGAACGACTACTAGCACTGAGAACCCGGTTTGCAGCTGGGCCGCGCCTCGAGATTGCGCTTTCGCAAGCCCAGTTCGAGTTCGATCCCGGCGGCGTAACGGCAATTGGCGGCTTGGGTAGCCACTACAACGCTTTGACGCTTCGCGACGCATGGGGTGAGCTACGCGCCACCGAGGGCGCGGTGATCAGCGCCGATTGGACCAAAGTGATCGTCGCCCAACCAGGGGCCGATGGCCTGTCCGGGCCTGGCTGGTCGCTGACCCTATCCTCAGAGTACCACGTGGTCGACCCAGACCCCGCCGGCGTTCGCCGGATCGAAGCCACGCCCCTCCCCCCCTGAAGCCACAAAATTGCCCCGAGCGGCGTCGGTGGTAACGCTTCCTTTCCTCAAACAAATCATGCATGGTTCACCCTAGCGCTGCGTGCGCCGGTCTGAGGCCGGTCTTCTTCCGAGCGTCCAGCGTGCTCCCGCCAAGCGGCCAGTTGCGGTCCTCGGCGCGCCGACTTGAGGCGCCCGAACCGCCCCAAGCTAGGTTGCCCAACGGAGCGCCTAACGTGTCCAATCGGACGCGATGAGGAGTCGTTCGCATGATCTTTTCCGCGCACCTTTCAGCGTTCAGCGGCGCCGCCGCAACGTGCGCGCGGTCGGATCGCCCTGTCACCCTGACATTGCGTCGCTTCGCCGCCCGCCGCCCGGTCACACCCGACCGGCCCTGGGCCAGCGCGCGCGACACCCACGGAGCCCAGCCTAATGGCCAAGAAAATGTTGATCGACGCCGCTCACCCGGAAGAGACCCGGGTCGCGGTGCTCGACGGAACCCGCGTTGAAGACTTCGATTTCGAGACCCAAAACCGCAAGCAGCTCAGAGGCAATATCTATCTCGCCAAGGTGACGCGCGTTGAGCCGTCGCTGCAGGCTGCCTTCGTCGAGTATGGCGGCAATCGCCACGGCTTTCTGGCGTTCTCGGAAATCCACCCCGACTATTACGCCATCCCTCAGGCCGACCAAGAAGCCATCAAGGCCGAACTCGCTCAGGCCGAAGCCGAAGCCGAACGCGAGGAAGAGGACGAGGAAGCGCTCGACGAGCGTCGCCGCCGCATCCTTACCCGCCGGTACAAAATTCAAGAGGTGATCCGGCGGCGCCAGATCATGCTTGTACAAGTCGTGAAGGAGGAACGCGGCAACAAGGGCGCAGCGCTAACGACGTACCTATCGCTGGCGGGCCGTTATTGTGTGCTTATGCCTAACACGGGGCGCGGCGGCGGCATTTCGCGCAAGATCACCCAGGCCACCGACCGCAAGCGACTGAAGAAGATCGCCCAGGAGCTGGAAGTGCAGCCGGGCATGGGGTTGATCATC
>CAYRHK010000019.1:0-16195 GCA_964423825.1 uncultured Terricaulis sp.
CGATGGTTGCAATGAGCTGCGTTACGGCGTCAGAGACTTTGGCGCCCTGATGCGTTGCATTCAGGAGAGCGTCGTGGCCGTGAACGCCTAGGGCGATCTTCGCGAAATCGCTTGCCGCCTTCTGGAAGTCAGCATTGCGGGCGACGAAATCGGTTTCCGAATTCAGTTCGATCACGGCGCCATGGTCCACCCCCAAAGCGATGGCCACAATCCCTTCGGCGGCGGCGCGATCGGCCTTTTTCGCCGCTTTCGACAAGCCTTTTGCCCGCAGCCAATCGACCGCAGCCTCGAGGTCACCTTTGGTCTCCTCGAGCGCTTTCTTGCAATCCATCATGCCGACGCCGGTCTTTTCGCGCAGGTCTTTGACCAGCGCTGCGGTAATTTCCGCCATTGCTCATTCTCCTAGATCAGTCGCTCAGATGGCGCTTCTTAGTAGGTCGCGCCAGTGGGGCCATCGATCGGGCTCTCAACCGGGGGCGACGACCGCTCGGTCCGCACGGTCGGCTCCACCGGGGGACGGGCAGAGGCGCCGATATCGACGCCGCCGCGGACCTGCGCCTCAGTCAGGCCATCCAGCACTGCGTCCGCGATCAGGTCGCAGTAAAGCTGGATTGCGCGCGCTGCGTCGTCATTGCCGGGGATGGGAAAAGTCACCTCGTCTGGATCGCAATTGGAGTCCACGACCGCAACAACCGGTATGCCTAGTTTCTTGGCTTCCTGGATTGCGATGGCTTCCTTGTTGGTGTCGATCACAAACATCAAGTCCGGGACGCCCCCCATGGCGGCAATGCCGCCGAGCGAACGGTCAAGCTTGTCGCGCTCACGGGTGAGGTTGAGAACTTCCTTCTTGGTGAGCCCTACAGCCCCGCCGTTCGCGATCCCGTCGAGCTCACGAAGGCGCGCGATCGACTTTGAAACCGTCTGCCAATTGGTGAGGGTGCCGCCTAGCCAACGTTGATTGATGAAATACTGGGCACTGCGTTGGGCTGCGGATTTTATGTGGTCAGCTGCTTGGCGCTTGGTGCCGACGAAGAGTATCCGGCCACCACCCGCTGCGACTTCGCGCACCTTGAGCAAGGCTTGGTGCAGTAGCGGAACGGTCTGTGACAAGTCGAGGATGTGGATGTTGGACTTCTCGCCGAAGATGTAGCGGTCCATCTTCGGATTCCAACGGTGGGTTTGGTGACCAAAATGCGCGCCAGCTTCCAAGAGCTGGCGCATGCTAAATTCAGGCAGCGCCATACGTTTTTCCTTCTCCGGTTTGCCGCCACGGAAAAACCTGGACGGTGTCCAGACCGGATGGTGGAACGGCCGCTTTTGGACCGCTCCCCCGCTTCCGCGTGCGAAGTGCGCGCGGATATAGTTCAAGCCAGCAGCAAGGGCAAGGCTTGGCGCGTGCCCCGTTTGTTCCATGTGCAACATATTAATGTTGACATGCCGGAACGATCATACGGCCTTTGAGTGCCTCGCCGGCGCCTTGTCCCGGTAGGTGTCAAATACCTGCGCCGCGAGCCTTGCAAGCGGGCGCATGGCCTCGGGCACTCGCATTCGCTCCCCGTGAAGCTCAAGGACCCCGTCATCGGCGAGCGGGGCAAGCGCAGCCATCTCATCAGCAAAGCGCTTGCGACCGCCGAACTGGGCCAGATCGACCTCGAAGTCGCAGAGCAACATCATGATGATATCCCGGCGGCGGCGATCCTCATCTGACAGCGTGGTCCCGCGCATCGTAGCCAAGCGCCCTCTCATGATCGCGTCGCGCCAGGCGCCCACTTCGGGTTGGTTCTGGACATAGCCCTGAGGAAGCGTTGAGATCGCGGACGGGCCCAACCCAATCAGCGCGTCGGTCTGAGCCGCCACAAAACCTTGGAAGTTGCGGGAGAGCCTCCCCTCTCGCGCCGCGACCGCAATGGGGTCGCCCGGGCGGGCGTAATGGTCGTACCCAATGGCGACATAGCCGGCTTGCACGAGTTCATCTCGTATCGCGTCGGCGAGCAAGAAACGCGCTTCGGTGTCGGGTAGCGCCGATTGGTCCATCAGCTTCTGGCGCGCCTTGAACCACGGCACGTGGGCATAGCCGAACACCGAGAGCCGCTGCGGCCCCAAGGAGGCCGCAAGTCTGGCCGTGGTGCGGACGCTTTCAAGGGTTTGATGCGGTAGGCCGTACATTAAGTCGAAAGACAGTTCTTCAATCCCGGCGCTTCGAAAGAGCGAGACAGCGCGCTCAATGACCGCCAATGACTGCTCGCGACCGATGCCCGCTTGCACCTGCGCGTCGAGATCCTGCACCCCGAGCGAGGCGCGGTTTACACCGTGTCGAGCATACGTTTTGGCGTGCCCCTCCGTGAAGATGCGCGGGTCGATCTCCACCGCATGGCGCGCCAAGTTCACGAGATCAAAGCGCTCGGCCATCGCTTTCATGACGGCGTCGAAGCGCTCAGGCGAAAGGATGTTGGGCGTGCCGCCTCCCCAGTGGATTTCGACGACATGGCGCGCCGCCGTGGCCGCAGAAACAAGATCGATCTCGGCGAGCATGGTTTGGACGAACTCAGCGATCGGTTCGTCACGTCTGGCGGCGAAGGCGTGACAACCACAGTACCAGCACATCTGTCGGCAGTACGGCGTGTGCAGGTAGAGCGAAAGCGAGGCCTCCGGATCCAACTCGCTCAGCCAACCGGCAAACACATGAGCATTGACCGAGGCGTTGAAATGCGGCGCGGTTGGGTAGCTCGTATAGCGTGGCACGTTTTGTTCGGCGTACTTCAAAAGGCGCGGATCCATGCGCGCTACCGGCCCCTACTTGCATTGCGCGGCATTGATCTCGCGCAAGCAACGTCAGTTGATCTTCTTCGATGAGGTCTCCGGCGCCAAGGCCTGCGGCAACGGCGCTGCTTGGATGCCCTCTTCCGCTAATTCGCGCGCTTCGGCGGGCGTGGCTTCACCCCAAATGGCGCGCTCCTCGCTTTCGCCGGCGTGCATCTTGCGCGCCTCGGCCGCGAACCGATCCCCAACATAGTCAAAGTTTTCTTTGATGTGCTCACGAACCTTCGCAGCCATCGCCATCGCCACTACATGTTCGGCGCGCGCCTCCTTGGCCCGCCCGGTCAGCACGGCCGGCGCCATCGGCGCCTTTTCGACGTGCTTCGAGCCGCAAAATGGGCACTCCACGAGGCCCGCCGCCACCTGCTTGTCGTAGTCGGCGATTGAGCCGAACCAGGCCTCAAATTCATCGCCATTGTCGCAGCGGAGGTCGTAGCGGATCATGGCCCAGCGAACTCACGCCCACCAGCCCATGCCGGGATCTTCGTGCGCGCGTCAGCGACCCGATCGAGGTCGAGGTCGGCGACGATCAAGCCCGGTTCATCATTGTCGAGCTTGGCGACAATCTTGCCCCAGGGGTCGACTATGATCGAATGCCCCCAGGTCGCGCGCCCATCTTCGTGACGGCCGCCCTGCGCTGGCGCCAAGATATAACAAGCGGTCTCGATGGCGCGCGCGCGCAGCAGTGTCTCCCAATGAGCTTGACCTGTGGGCACCGTGAACGCGGACGGCACAGTGATGAGCTCGGCGCCCGCCTTGGCATATGCGGCATAGAGGGGCGCGAAGCGCAGATCGTAGCATATCGAGAGGCCGATCTTCGTTCCCATCGGACCCTCGGCCATCACGGCCAAGGCGCCGCCTTCAACGGTTTCGCTCTCGCGGTAGGTCTCGCTTCCGCCAAGGGTCACATCGAACAAATTAATCTTGTCGTAGCGTGCTGCAACCTTGCCGTCCGGATTGTACAAGAACGAGCGATTGAACACCTTCCCGGCGCCGGTTGCGATTGCGGCAGAACCTAAGAGCAGCCAGACGCCATGCTCTTGCGCGATACGCGCCCACGCCCCCAGTTCCGGGTCGCCCGACTCGGGGCCAGCGGCGGACAGTGCGCGCTCTCTGTTCCTGTCCATGCGATAAGTGTTCTCCGGCGTGGCGATGAACTGTGCGCCAGAAGATGCCGCCTCTCGGATGAGCGGAAGCGCATGCGCGCGGTTTGCCGAAGGTTCGATCCCACAGCGCAATTGCAGCGCCGCAACTCGGAGCCTGCGCATCAGGCGCCCTGTAACAGTGGGTCTAGGCCACCGCGATGTTCGAGGTCATGCAGATCGTCGCAGCCGCCGACATGAGTGTCGCCGACAAAAATCTGCGGAAATGTGCGACGCCCGGAGCGGGCGATCATTTCTGCCTTCTTCGCCGCGTCAAAGGTCACGTCGATCTCTTGGACACTCGCGCCCTTTCGCTTCAGGAGCGACAACGCGCGGGTGCAATAGGGGCACAGCGCACGTGTATAGACAGTAACTGGGCGCATTCGACTCGTCTCTCCTCACGATGCAATATCAGTCGGTCGAACGACCCGCGCCAGGGTCAAGCCATGCACTTCTGCAACCCCCGCTTTGCGCAATGCACGGGCACACGCCTCCATCGTCGCACCAGTGGTGAAAACATCGTCCACAACCACCGCGACCTTACCCTCGAACCGACGTCCAGCGCGAATCACGCCCGCGACATTGCGCAGGCGTTCGCTAGCGGAGAGTCCTTCTTGGCTGCGGCGGCGCTTGAAACGGACGAGCGCCGCCGGCTTCCAGGGTTTGCCGGAGGCATGGGACAGCGCTTGGGTCAGCCATGCCGCTTGATTGAAAGAGCGGGCCGCCAATCTCGTCCAGTGCATGGGCGCCGGTGCAAGAAAATCCGCACGCGCGAGCATGTCGGCGCCCGCGTCCATCATCCAACGCGCGAATACTGGCAGACCGTCCCTGCGCCCTCCCCTCTTCAGATCGAGTACGAGACGGCGCGCGTTGTCGTCGTAGATGAGTGCCGCGCGTGCGCTGTCGTAGGCGGGTTCTCGTCCGGCGCAGGCTCCGCACAGGGCATCCGTTTCGAGCCGCTGAGGCAGTGGAAACCCACAGCGGGCGCACTGGGGCTCCCCAAGGAAGTGCAGTTCCGCCCAAAGCGCGGGCTCAATGACGCCGGGGCGGTCGACAACGGTGTCCGACAGGAGCGATCGTGGGGGCCATATGAGGTCTGACAACCTCGATAGAGGGCCGCGTTTCCGAAGTGGCGTACTTGCGCGTATGGAACGTTTCATGTCCCCGCCCCGTCTCTTCGATCCCCAAGTCGTTCGCGCCCACAAACACCGCGCCCGCAAGGGTTTCGCCGAGGCGGCTTTCTTGCACAGGCGGTCATCCGCGGACCTCGCCGAGCGTTTGGAGGCGATACCACGAAACTTCAAGGATGTGCTGGTGCTTGGGTGTCCGGAGCTCTTCCTGAACGAGATCTCCACGCGGCCTCATCTGGCAGCGCGGCTCGGTGCGCTGTTCGGGGGTGATTTGGGCAAAGAGGTTTGTGGCGTCAGTATCGAACATGACCGGTTGTCGTTCGAAAAAGGAAGTTTCGACCTCATTGTGTCGCCGCTCTTCCTTCATTGGGCGAACGACTTGCCCGGCGCGCTTGTGCAACTACGGGCGGCGCTGCGTCCTGATGGGTTGCTGCTGGCGTCATTGTTTGGGGCGGACACGCTGCGTGAGCTGCGGTACGCGTTGCTCACTGCCGACGTGCATGTCACGGGAGGGGCGGGTCCGCGAATTGCTCCCTTTGTGGATATGCGTGAGGCCGCTCACCTCCTGCAACGCGCTGGACTGGCTTTGCCCGCCGCCGATCGCGACGAGATTAGGGTCGGCTATGGGGAATTCTTGCGCTTGATGTACGACTTGCGGGCCATGGGTGAAACATCTGCGCTCGTAGAGCGAAGCCCACGGGGGCTGAGCCGTCGGTTGCTTGTGGAAGCCGAACGCGCCTACCGCGACAGGCACATGGACGCCGACAACCGGTACAGGGCGACGTTCGAAATCATAACGCTCACCGGGTGGGCGCCGCATGAAGGGCAGCAAAAGCCACTGCGGCCAGGAACCGCGAAGCGCCGGCTCGCTGAAGCGCTGGGCGTCAAAGAGCGCAAAGCCGACGACGTGTCCGAAACATGAGCCCGCGTCTTGCGTTCGAAGGCCAAATTCGGCGCTATGGAGGCGAGGCGGCCTGGCACTTCATCGCGGTTCCCAAAAATCTATCCGCCGACATTCGCGCAATGAGCACAGGGCTCCGAAGCGCCTTTGGCTCGCTGCGCGTGGTGGCGACTATCGGGAACTCAGAATGGGGCACCTCGGTTTTTGCCGACAGCAAGGCCGAAGGTTACCTCTTGCCAGTGAAAGCTGAAGTGCGTCGAAAGGAGGGCCTCAAACATGGAGACAGGGTCGTCGTGACCCTGGAAATCGACCTTTAGGCGCGCGGTCTGCGCAGCATGGCCCACATGTTCAGGCCGGGCAACTTGAACTCGCCCGTTACCTCGAAGCCATGGCGCTCATAGAGCGCCGCGTTGCGCTCCGTCGAGCATTCCAGATAGGCGGCTGTTCCCGCCGCATCGAGTGGAGCCAGCGTGTGTTTCAGAATTGCTGAGCCTACGCCTTGCCCTTGCGCGCGCGGCGATACGCCGAGGAAAACCAAGTGCGCGTGTGGCTCGCGGGGGTGCATCGCAGCGAGCCCAGCGCCAACCTCTTTGCCCCGCTCGCCGCCGGCGAAGCCGGCGACCGACAACAAGAGTGGTGCAAGGGTGATCTGTCGCCACAGCGACAGGTCAAACGCCTTGCGTGCGGGCGCTAGCCAAATCGCGGCCCCGAGAACACCCTCGCTCGTCTCAGACACCCACAATTCACGCTTTGGATGGACTAGGTCGGCAACGGCCGCGTGAAAGAAACGACGTCGCGCGCGCTCCTTTTCGGCGCCTTGTCTCAGCCAATAATTAAGGCCGTCCTCGTCGGCGAAAGCATCCGTGAGCACGTCGACGACGACATCTCGCTCCTGATCGCGCGCGGAACGCACCAACGGCGGGGGGCTCATAGCTTCTCGGAAATTCTGATTGCCGCGCGACACCCCAATTTGATGATGGCCGATAAGGCCGCGTAGCCGGGAGCGTTGCGGGCGCCCTGTTCGATTGCGGTTTCTTTGTGCTGGATTTCATCAGCACGGAAGCGCTCGACGATGCCAAGCAATTCACGATCGACGCCCGAAAGCGCATCGGCTTGTCGTCCGTAATGTTCCTCGATCACTTCCTCTACCGCTTCCGTACAGGCGTGCGCCGCCTGTTCTCCCATCAACGCGGTTACGACACCAAGTCCGTAACCGGCCACGCTCCACACGGGCGCCATCGCTGTGGGCCGCACACCACGCTCGGCAATCAAGCGGTCGAAGGTCGCGAGGTGTTCCTGTTCGCCGGCCTCCATTTCTCCAATTAATTTCGCGGCATGGGCCTTGCCCGCGATTCGGCCGAAGACCGCGCGTTGCCCGCGATATATCTGCACGGCGCCGAACTCGCCGGCATGATCGACGCGGATCATCTCCGCGAGTTGACGGTCACGCCCGCCTTCACCCGGGAATAAACGTTCCGAGGCAGTCATCTTCTGGGCTCCGGCGCGGCTGCTACAATTAAGCTCGCCAGCGCCACAGCCAACGAGATTAGCGCATTGTAGCCCGCCATCGATATGCCAAACAGGGACCACGCCACTTGGTCGCACTTGGGAGCGGAAAATTCACCGCCGCCATCCAGCGATAGGTTGTTGAGATCCACTTCAGCGTCGCATCGCGCAATCAACAGCCCCTGCTCCACTGCGACGTGATATGCAGCTTGCGCAAAACTCCCGAGCAGCGCGAGCCCAAGGAGTGCGACGACAAATCGAGACAAGCCAGGCCGCAAGCGCATGAGCCCTATGCCTGCGATGCTCAAGCCGACGACGCCCCAGTGCCACTCGCGTTGATCGAGGCATAGAGGACAAGGCTCCAGCCCGCCAAAGCTCTCGAAGGCATGCGCGCCGGCCAGAAGCAGGCCAGACGACAGCAGTGTTAGCCAGGGCCAGACCGGCCTCAGGGGCGATGCGTACGAAAGCAATGAGCGCGCCTCCACCATCAATGCGATAGCCGCAAGAACACCAGCATCAACACGATCACTAGGGCGACAACAACCAGCACCAACCCCAAACGCTTTTCGATGATCGGCGCCAGTTGGGCTCCAAAGCGTTGAAACAGCCATGCAACCAAAAGGAACCGAGCGCCACGCGTCACCATTGACCCAAATACAAACATCGGAAGCGAATAGTGCAGCGCTCCGGACGCTATGGTCACGAGTTTATAGGGGATCGGCGTCAGGCCCTTAACGAGGATCACCCACAACCCGTATTGCGCGTATTGGGCTTCCAACGCTTCGTAGCGCTCCCCTGAGTAGCCGAAGAAATCCAGGATGCCTCGCCCCAGGGATTCCATCAGGAACATGCCGATGGCGTAGCCCAATAGTCCGCCGAGAACCGACGCCACGGTGCACGTGAGTGCGTAACGCAACCATTTCGACGGTTCCGCGGCCGCCATGGGGCCCAACAGGAGATCCGGCGGCAGTGGAAAAAATGAACTCTCGGCGAAAGAGATGGCGAATAGCGTCCGTTCGGCATTGGGGCTACGCGCCAAGTCGAGTGTCCGGGCTCTCAATCCGTTCAGCATGGGGCCGCCTAGCACGACGCGAGCCGGCAGTCAGCGCCGCGGCATGCTTAAGCCAGCAAGATTTGACAGGCGCCTCCGGGCCTCTTAACGCTCCTGCCCCGCGCCGTTGGACCCAAATGCCCCAGTGGCGGAATCGGTAGACGCAGCAGACTCAAAATCTGCCGTTCGCAAGGACGTGCCCGTTCGAGTCGGGCCTGGGGCACCATCGTCGCACGCTCTCATGACAGACTGGGCGACTTCTCGGCATGATCGAATGGCTAGGGAGACGAGATGGCCATTGAGACGCGCGACGAGGGCACTGGCTTCGGCGAGGTTGGCCGGGTGGCGGGCCTAATGCTTGGTCCTGGTGTGGCGCTAAGCCTTCAGGCGCTCGCGGCGCCCGAAGGTCTTTCCCCGGAGGCATGGCGGGTAATTTCGCTCGCAGCGCTCATGGTAGTTTGGTGGGTTACTGAGGCCATCCCGATCGCCGCCACCGCGCTGCTGCCGCTTGCTGTCTTGCCGCTTATCGGCGCCGCCAGTCTGAAGGATGCCGCGGCGCCTTACGCCGATCCAATCATCTTCTTATTCATCGGCGGGTTCATCCTGGCCGCGTGCGTAGAGCGGTGGCGGCTCCATGAGCGCATTGCACTCTCGATCGCCAGCCGCGCCGGGGGTCGCCCTATCGCCCTGGTGGCGGGCTTCATGGGCGCCGCTGCGCTGATCTCGATGTGGATTTCGAACACGGCTACGACCTTGATGTTGGCGCCAATCGCTTTGGGCGCGGCGCGCGCGCTGGCGCCCGACGGCAAACCGGACTTAGCGATCGGTGGAGCCCTACTGCTTGGCGTCGCACACGCGGCTACGATCGCTGGGATCGCCACACCCGTCGGTTCGCCTACCAATCTGATCGCCATCGCGTACCTGGATCGAGCAGGCGCGCCCATAGCCTTCAGCGAGTGGATGGTTCGCGCCATTCCGGTCATGCTGGTCATGCTCCCTATTGCGTGGGCGCTGCTTTGCCTCCCGCTCCTAGGCAAGAGCGCGGGCCGGGCGCGGGCCGCACATTCAGTGGTGAGTGCGGCGCTGGAGCGGCTGGGGCCATTGTCACAGCCCGAACTGCGTATAGGCGTTGTCTTCGCGCTGGTGGCGCTGGCGTGGGTGTTTCGTCTGCAGCTGGCGCAGTTGCCGCTCCTGGCGTCTTTGAACGACACCGCCATCGCGGTGATCGGAGCGCTCGCCCTTTTCCTGATCCCGTCTGGCCGCGCCCCTCAGGAAAAACTAATCGACTGGCCGACTGCCGAGCGTATCCCTTGGGGCATCGCGGTGCTCTTCGGCGGCGGGCTCTCGTTGGCAGCCGCAATGGAGAGCACAGGGGTTGCGCAATGGATCGGCAACGTCATTGCAGGCCTTGATGGCTTCAGCGCTGTCGGCGTGGCGGCCGTTCTGGTGGTCGCAACAATTCTGATCTCGGAACTGGCGAGCAATGTCGCTACACTGACGTCAATGTTGCCGGTGGTCGCCGCCACGGCTGCGGCAACGGGTGTTCCGCTAGAGGCGCTGGCCTTCCCGGTCGCCATAGCCGCGAGTTTCGCGTTCATGTTGCCTGTCGCAACTGCCCCCAATGCCATAGCCTATTCGTCAGGCTTGGTTAGCCTGAAGCGGATGCTGGCGGTGGGGTTTGGCCTGAACGTGGCCGCGGTTGTCTTGATCTTGGCGCTCCTCGCCTAAAGGTCGTTTGCCATTTACGCTCCCGTAACCGCTTACCCCCAAAAGGCAGTTTGAAACATCGTGGACGGGGCGCGAAGGGCAGATGCAGAAGACCGGTCTCGATCCTGAGACGCGTGTTAATCTGGCAAAGGCCAGTATCTTGGTTCTTGAAGCCAGTCAGCATGCGGCTGACGTGTTGGGTCAGATGCTCAAGGGGTTCGGCGTCGGCGAGGTGCACCGCGCCACGGCGCTCGAAGAAGCAACGCGCATCCTTAAGTCGGTGACAATCGACTTGATCATCGCGGATCCCAAACTTCGAGACGGCGACGCCTACGATTACTTGCGGGATATACGTCAGAGCAAGGATGCCCCCTACCGCTACGTGCCATTTATCCTTGCTTCAGGTCACTCAACACGCAACGACGTCAGGCGCGCACGCGATACTGGCGCAAACTTCTTCATCGCAAAGCCAATCTCGCCCGCCGTGCTATTGCAACGAATCCTGTGGGTGGCCAAGGATCGTCGACCCTACGTGGAGGTTGGCGCTTATGTTGGGCCTGATCGGCGTTTCAAATTCGAAGGGCCGCCCGTTGGGCAAGATGGCCGGCGGGAATCGGATCTGACCGAGCCCTTGCCAGATGCGGCGGCGCCCAACATGTCGCAATCCGAAATTGACGATTTCATCAAGCCGCAGCGGGTGGTCATATGAACGTGAAAAAATTCCACCCCGAGATACGCCTGAAGAAGCTGCTTGCGGTTCCTGGCGGCACAAAGGCCGGCGACGCAGTTGAGCGCGCGACAGGCAATGTTGAGGCGATGCGACCGGCCGGTATGGCCGCCATCGAGTTCAAGATCGCGGAAATTGCAGCCGCGGACGCGTCCAATGATCTGTTCCTCTACCAGCGCTCAAACGAGATCGTGAGTGACGCCGGTACTTTGGGGTTGATCGAACTTGAGAGCGTTGCTCGCAGCTTCTGTGATCTGTTGTCCCGTGACGGGGCGATTGCGGTAGCTGAGGTAGACGTCCATCGTAATGCGCTACGTGCTCTCGTCACGCCTGCGCTCGCCGGCGATGCCAGCGCTCGCGCCGCCGTTGTGGCTGGGCTTAAGCGGCTTTCTACGCGTGGCTAGGTCTTCGCCCGTCCCTTACCGCTGCGCTCGACGAATTCGCGCAGCATTTGCGATGGCCGGAATGTCACGACACGGCGCGAGGTGATCGGCACTTCTTCTCCGGTTTTCGGATTGCGGCCTATTCGCTGGCGTTTGGCGCGGACGTTGAAGTTGCCGAAACGCGATAATTTGACGGCGTGACCAGCAACCAGGGAGTCCTGAACCAACTCGAGAACTCGGGTAAGCAGGTGGTTGGCGTCGTTGCGCTGGAGCGCAGTTCGCCGCGCCAAGGCGTCCACCAAGTCTGCACGCGTGATTGTTTTCCCTGACGGCACCGGAGCCCCCTCCGTGACCGCACATGTGTGCGCGGAGAAAACCTAGTTCAATCCGTTGCTTAGGTCTAGATGCGAATTAGGGCGGCGCCCCAAGTCAATCCACCGCCGAGGGCTTCGACTAAAACCAGGTCGCCTCGTGCAATCCTGCCATCGCGGACCGCAACATCGAGCGCGAGTGGCACTGAGGCCGCGGAAGTGTTGCCGTGGAGCGCCACCGTCGAGACCACCTTGTCCTGGTCAATGCCAAGCTTACGAGCCACGCCATCCAGGATGCGTTGGTTTGCCTGGTGTGGCACAAACCAATCTACCTCGTCCAAGCTGACGCCGCCCCGTGCGCACGCTTCCAGCATCGCGCCTGAAATATGCTCTATGGCCTGGCGAAATACCGCGTTGCCCACCATCCGGACGTACCCCACCGATCTGGTCTGCGAGGGTCCGCCGTCGACATACAGCAGGTCATGCATGCGTCCGTCTGTGCGCATGAATGTTGATATCACCCCGCGCTCTGATTCGACTGGATTGGCTTCCAGGACAACCGCGCCGGCGCCGTCGCCGAACAGAACGCACGTAGTGCGATCCTGCCAGTCAATAAGGCGAGAGAAAGTCTCCGCACCGATCACAAGCGCGCACTTGGCTTGGCCACGCAGCAAGAAATTGTCGGCGGTGGCAAGCGCGAAAATAAAGCCGGAGCAGACGGCTTGAAGGTCGAACGCGGCGCCGTTCGTAGCGCCGAGGGCGGCCTGAACGCGCGCAGCAGTCGCGGGAAAAGTCAAGTCGGGCGTTGTCGTGGCCAGAATGATCAGATCGATATCGCGGCCCTGGCGTTGCGCAGCGACTAACGCGCGTTGCGCTGCAGCAATCGCCAAGTCCGACGTGCGCTCGTGGTCGGCTGCTATGTGACGCTGACGAATCCCCGTTCGCTCGACGATCCATTCGTTGGTGGTGTCGACGCGTTGGGCGAGCTCCTCATTGGTCAGGACACGCGCCGGCAGGCAGCTGCCAACGCCCAGCAAAACCGAGCGCATCAGCCCGCGCCCTCAACCCTGGCCGTGCTGGCTGCGGCTGCGAGCCGATCAATGTTGCGCGCGATCTCCTCGCGGTAATGGCTTCGCGCCATTTTTTCGGCGACACCGATCGCTGCGGCGAACCCGCGGCCATTGGCGCTGCCGTGGCTTTTCACCACCAATCCATTCAAGCCCAAAAAGAGCGCGCCGTTGAAGGTCCCAGGATCCATGCGTTTGCGGAGTTTGCGTAGCGCCGGATAGGCAATAAGGGCTCCAAGCTGAGCCAGCGGGCCGCTGGTGAGCGCTTCGCGCAACAACTGGGCGACGAGCCGCGCCGTGCCCTCGCCCGTCTTCAGAGCAATGTTGCCCGTGAAGCCGTCTGTGACGATGACATCGACCGTTCCCTTGGAGATGTCATCGCCTTCAACGAAGCCCTGAAAATCCATGTCGACGCCGCTGTCGCGGATGAGGCGGGCCGCCGCGCGTATCTCTTCGTGACCTTTCTGATCCTCCGCTCCTACATTCAACAGGGCCACCGTGGGCTTTTCGTCACCGGATACCGCGCGTTGAAACGCTTCGCCCATTATGGCGAATTCGACGAGTTGCTCGGCATCGGCCTCAACATTGGCGCCTACGTCGAGGATGACGACGTAACCGCCACTGGCCGTGGGCCAGCGCGCCGCCAAGGCGGGTCGGTGCACGCCTTCCATGGTGCGTAGCCTGAACATGGAGATCGCCATGAAAGCACCGGTGTTGCCTGCGGACACGACTGCGTGGGCCTGTCCGCTCTCAACCGCGGCGACTGCATTCCAAAGACTCGAACCCTTGCCTTGTCGCAGAGCCTGGCTGGCCTTCATCTCCATTCCAATCGCCTTGTCAGCGGCGACGATTTCGCAGGCAGCCTTAGCGCGCGGAAACTGATCCATAAGTTCAGCGAGACGATCTCGATCGCCATGAACCAAAAAGCGGAGGCCCGTGCTGCGCCGGACCGCGATTTCTATACCCTCGACGACGATGTTGGGTGCGTGGTCGCCGCCCATGCCGTCGATCGAGAGCAACAATTGATCGACCATTGTGGCCAACGAGCCCCTTGCCACCCGCGCGCAACGCGCGGGCAAATTTTGCAGCGGACCATAGTCGCGCCGTCGACGATTGCCAAACCTTGCCGCTCAGGCTCCAAATGAGGCGAATTCTCGGCGCAGGCGCCCGCGGTGCCAGCTCCCTCTTGCCCACGGTCCCGTACCGCCTTAGGCGTGGCCCAGAGGTGAAACATGAACCGTGGATTTCTCCGCAACTCGGCGCTGGCCGTGGCCCTGGCCGCCGCGGCGACTACCGCGTGCGCCCCAGTGCAGACCTACAATGGTTTTCGCCCCGACCGGAACAACGTCGAGATACCGGATCCTCAAGTCGGCGTTGATACCCGCGCGACCGTCACGCAGCGTTTCGGGTCGCCGTCGACCACGGCGGTTTTCGATCAAACCGTCTGGTACTACGTCAGCGCGGTTCAGGAGCGCGTGGCCTTTTACACGCCCCGCATTACTGAGCGTCGCGTCATGGTGGTGCGCTTCGACGGCGACGTCGTCGCCGGTGTTGAGAAATACGGTCTCGAACGTGGCCGTATCGTTTCTTATGACGACAACGTTACACCTACCCGCGGGCGCGAGTTGGGCATCCTTGAACAGTTGCTCGGGAACGTGGGACGCGGTTCGCCGATCCCCTCCGACAGCAACACTGAAAGCCCGCGACCCAATCGTTAGCCGATGGCTTGAGGACGGAGCGGATGGGGCTCCGAGCTTCAACGCTCGGAGCCCCTTGGCCGTTAACCCGCGTGAGCCAACACAGCCAGAAGCAGTAGCGCCACGATGTTGGTGATCTTGATCATCGGGTTGACCGCTGGTCCGGACGTGTCCTTGTAGGGATCACCCACGGTGTCGCCCGTGACGGATGCCTTGTGCGCCTCCGAGCCCTTTTTGTGGACGACGCCGTCACGATCTTTGAATCCGTCTTCAAAGCTCTTTTTCGCGTTGTCCCAGGCGCCGCCGCCCGAGGTCATCGAAATCGCGACAAACAAGCCGGTGACGATGACACCGACGAGCAGCGCGCCCACGGCGGCAAAGGCTTGGCCCTCGCCCGCGATCGCCCAAACGGCGAAGAACAAAGCGATGGGCGCCAGCACCGGCAGCAGCGATGGCACGATCATCTCGCGGATGGCCGCACGCGTCAGCAAGTCGACCGCTCTTCCGTAATCTGGCTTCGCGGTGCGCTCCATAATCCCGGGGATTTCTTTGAATTGGCGGCGCACCTCGGCGACCACGGCTTCAGCGGCGCGGCCGACTGCCGTCATGGACCAGCCGCCAAAAAGGTAGGGCAACAATCCCCCGACGAAGAGACCCACAATCACATACGGGTTGCTCAATGAGAACAGGGCTTGGAGCGCCTCCTCGATGTTGCCCGAACCAGGCGCCAGGTTTGCGAAGAACGGGTAGTTGGCCGCATTCTCCGCGTAGTACTTGAGGTCCTCGAAGTAAGCCGTGAACAGGACCAAGGCCCCCAGCCCGGCCGAACCAATAGCGTAGCCTTTGGTCACGGCTTTCGTGGTGTTGCCTACGGCGTCCAGCGCATCGGTTGTCTTGCGAACTTCGGGGGGAAGCTCGGCCATTTCGGCGATCCCGCCGGCATTATCGGTCACTGGGCCGAATGCATCGAGCGCAACCACGATACCCGCAACTGAGAGCATGCTCGTCACCGCGATCGCGATGCCGAACAAACCCGCCAGCGTGTAGCAGGCGACGATGCCCGCCACGATGGCAAGGGCTGGCAGCGCGGTCGCCTCCATCGACACCGCCAAGCCTTGGATCACGTTCGTCCCGTGACCCGACACAGACGCCTGCGCCACACTGCGCACCGGACGGAAATTGGTCCCGGTGTAGTACTCGGTAATCCATACTATGGCCCCGGTGACCAGCAGACCGATGATGCCGCAGATGAGGAGATCCATGCCGGTTACGCCGACAATGCTGGCTGGGGCATCAATGGCGCTCACGAGCGGTCCAAATCCCACCACCGCATAGATCGCGGCGGCCAGGCCGAAGGCGGACAGGATGCCGGCAGCGATTAGGCCCTTATAGAGCGCGCCCATAATATTGTTGGTGGGGCCGAGTTTCACAAAGGCTGTACCAATAATCGACGCGATGATGGCGATGCCGCCGATGGCCAAGGGCAACAGCATTACGCTTTCAACGGTGCCGGCGTAGTCGCGGAATAGCACCGAACCAAGCACCATGGTCGCGACCGCTGAAACCGCGTAGGTTTCGAACAGGTCAGCCGCCATACCTGCGCAGTCACCAACGTTGTCACCGACATTGTCGGCAATGGTGGCGGGGTTTCGCGGGTCGTCCTCCGGAATGCCAGCCTCGACCTTGCCCACCATGTCACCACCGACATCGGCGCCCTTGGTGAAGATGCCTCCCCCCAGTCGCGCGAAGATGGAGA
>CAYRHK010000020.1:0-15927 GCA_964423825.1 uncultured Terricaulis sp.
AAGGCGGGCGTGAAGGAGTTACTGGTCATCTCCCAGGACACCAGCGCCTACGGCGTCGATGTGAAGTACGCCGAGAGCAAATGGAAGGACCGCACGGTGCGGGCCAAATTCTACGACCTCTGCAAAGAGCTTGGCGAATTGGGTGTCTGGGTGCGCCTGCACTATGTTTATCCCTACCCGCACGTCGACGAGGTTATTGAATTGATGGCGGCGGGAAAAATTCTCCCTTATCTCGACATCCCGTTCCAGCACGCCAGCCCGCGCTTGTTGAAGGCGATGAAGCGTCCCGCCAATCAGGACAAGATGCTGGAGCGCATCGCCACGTGGCGCGCGATCTGCCCTGATCTCACCATCCGGTCTTCGTTCATCGTCGGCTTTCCGGGCGAAACCGAGGATGATTTCGAAACGCTGCTGGACTTCATCGAGGAAGCCGAGATCGACCGCGCGGGCTGCTTCAAGTACGAGAATGTCGAAGGCGCGCCCTCGCGCAATCTCGCCGATCACGTCGACCAGGACGACATCGACGAGCGCTACGATCGCTTCATGGAAGTGCAAACCGAGCTCGCGCACGCACGTGGGCAAGCCATGATCGGGCGAGAAATCGAAGTGATCTGCGATGGCTGGGACGAAGACGCGGAAGCCTATGCCTGCCGCTCAAAGGCCGACGCGCCAGAGATTGACGGGGTGGTGTGGGTAGAGAGCGAGCGTGTAGTGGCGGAGGGGGAGATATTCGAAGTGCGCGTTACCTGCGCGGAGGGGCATGAGCTGAGCGCGGATTGGAAGCGAGACGGGTGAGAACAGCCACAAAAAACGCCCCGGCCTGAGCCGGGGCGTCAAGTTGGTTGCAGCAAACTTTGTACTTAGCTGACGAAGCTGTCGAGCGACGCGACGGCATCCGGGATCAAGGCTTCCGCGCCCGGCATCACGCGGCCGCGCGAGCCTTCGCCGAAGGTCCAGGCGAGCGACACGCCGACGAAGTCGGTGTCGCCGAAGTCGCTGTCGGCCTGACGATAGCCGATGCCCACCGTGAAGTCGGTGTTCGGGATGTCGTACGCCGCCATCACGCCGTATGAGGTCACTTCGCGATCGCCGAAGAAGGAGAAGTCTTCGCCGCCGAAATCGGTGTTCGATACCGTGGCGCCGATATGAATGTTCTCGGTGAGGTTGAACGTTCCCGACGCCGCCACCGTTGTGATGTCGTCGTAGAAGTCGCTGTCACTGTTTGGGCTTGACGCGCCGGCGACGCTTACCGTCACGCGACCGCGCTCAAAGTTGGCGGCAGCTTCCGCACCATAGATGTAGAAGCTCGAGCCTTCGTTGTTGAACATGCCGCCGAACACGCCGACGTCGAACATGCCGGCGTTGCGGGTGGCGTGCACTTCCACTTGGCTGTAGGCGCGCGAGTAGTCGAAGCCGAAGTAGTTGGCGTCGACATCGACGCTGGCGCCATTGAACTGGATGCGCCAGTTGTCGCTCACGTCGGTCACTACGGCGCCGCTCAGTCCGATGAGGCCATCGCTCGAAATATCGCACGGGCCTTCGCACTCGTCGTCGAACGAGTTTTCGGTGTCGATAGACGCGTAGGTGAACTTGATGTGCCCGCCGGTCTCAGCAGCGGCCACACCCGGCGCCGCGACGGCCAGCATGGCCGCGGCGGCGATCATCAAAGTGCGCATGGATTCTCCTTGTTTCTGCCAGTTCTAGGCAGCGCGGGCCGGACCAAGCCCCTTTCATTGCCGAAGCGCAATCGTACGCACCCGCCCGGTTCCACATTAACCAACGCCGATGCGGCGGGGACACACAGGCCGAGGCGCGCGGCGTCCGGTGTTCGCTTCCCAGGCGAATATCGATCGGGTGATCCCAGATTGCTGGCCTGAAGTTCGCGTTCAAGCAGCGCTCAGGTGGGCCGCTCTAGGGTCGCATCACTCCAGCGCGAAACGAGGGCGCGCCGGGCGACGGTTACTCAGGGAGCTAGTAAAGCCATGAAGCGCATTCTCACCGCCACTTCGGCCTTTCTCATGTTCGCATCGCTCGCGGTCGACGCTTCGGCGCAGAACCGCTCGCTGATCCGCCAGCACGGGACCGACAATGGCGCCGCCGCCGTGCAGAACGGCAACCGCAACGACATCACCGCCGATCAGCGCGGCCGCTCCAACTATGTGCGCGGCTGGCAGCGTGGCAACCGCAACGTCATCGTCGCTCGCCAGGACGGCGCGCGCAACGCTGCGATCGCCGACCAAACCGGGCGCGACAACCTCGCGGTCATGGGCCAGGAAGGCCGCAACCTGGACGCTGGCATCTATCAGAACGGTTCAGGCAACGTCTCGGGCATCGCCCAGATCGGCAATGGCAGCATCGCCACATCCGACCAAACCGGCCGCGACAACACCTCCGCCGTCATCCAAGTCGGCAACAACCATGACGCCAACGTGGTTCAGCGCGGCAACGGCAATATCTCAGTCGTCGTCCAGGGCAACTGAGCGCCGCGTCACCGGAGGGGCGTGAAAACGCCCCTCCGCTCTCTTCGGGAGCACCAAAATGAAGAAGTTACTCACTCTTGCCGCAGCGTTCATGGCAACAGTCGCCTGCAGCGCCGCCGCCTCAAGCGCCACTGCGCACAATGAGGACGACTACCGCGAAGCACCGTTGGAATGCGTCATCCGAACCGAGTCTACGTCGTTCGGAACGCGCTTTGAGGCGGTCGCGCTCGCAGATTCGGATGCCGTCGGCGAATACGAATTCGTTCTGACAAGACACGATTCTGGCGGTTCGTCCGACATCGTACAAAGCGGCGAGTTCGATCTGCGCGCCGGCGAACGCACCGTGCTCGGCGAAGCCGAACTCAGCATGGGCCGCCGCGCCCGCTACAGCGCGCGCCTCGTCCTGTTCGATGGCCGCGAAGAAATGTGCGCCGTCGAGCGGCGCTCGTAAGTAGAACTTGCCGGGAGCGTAAGACAATGAACTGGATGAAGAGCCTCGCCGTCGCCGCCGCCCTTGGCTGCGCCATGGCTCCGGCGGTCGCTTCGGCGCAAAGCTTTCGCGGCAGCGTCGTGCGCATCGACCAGCGCGGTGACAACAACGGCGCCGCCGCTACGCAGAACGGCGACGGCAGTCGCGCCGTGATCACGCAGCGCGGGAGCGACCAGAGCGGGATCGTACGACAGAACGGCGACAACAACCTCGCCAACCTGCGTCAGCGCGGCGCCGACAACAGCGCCACGATCGTGCAAACAGGCGACAACAATCGCGCCTGCCTCAATCAGCGCGGGCGCGGCCTTGACGCGACCATCGTTCAAAACGGCAACGACCGCATCAACGTGCTACAAGGCAACGGGCGCGTGATCACGTCGGATCGCACGATCGTTCACGGGCGCGCCGTTTACCAGTGCCGCTAGCGACGCCCCGCCGCCCGTCTACAGGACGGGCGGCGGTTCGCGACCGTAATTGAGGGGGTCAACCGTTATACCGTCGACGCTCAGCTCGTAGTGCAAGTGCACGCCGGTGGCGTTGCCGGTGGCGCCCATGCGGGCAATGGCGCGGCCTGCATTGACGAAGACGCCAGGTCCCAAGTTCGGATCAATCTCGGACAAGTGCGCATAAAGCGTGCGCACGCCGTGGCCATGATCGATCTCCACCACGAGGCCCAAGCCGCCGCGATCGCCGGCGAAACGCACCCACCCCTCCCCTGCCGCATAGACAAAGCCGCCATCCGGGTTGGCGAGGTCCAGCCCGTTGTGCATGCGACCGCCACCGCTCGCGTAGCCTCGCCAGCCGAACCCCGAGGATGCACACGCACCCTCGGTTGGATCGCGCAGCAGCGGACCCGCGGGTGTGAAGATGTAGGGCGTGAACGTCAGCACTTCGCCGCGATCGCCGACTTCACCAAGATTGGCGCCGCCGCCACACGCAAACAGCTCACTCTTCAGCGCTGCGGTTGGCGCTTGTGTGTAGGCGTTCGGCGTTTGCGGCGGCGCAGCGGACGGGATCGTGCTGCGGAAGCCTTGAGAGGTCGCAGCGCATCCCGCTAGGAGCATCAGCGCGGCAATGGACTGGGGCGCAATGCGCATAGATCAAACTCGCTAACGCCCGCCGATACAAAACTCAAAGCGCGCAAAGCTGAACGCAGGCTGAATGCGGCCTATGATACCGGCGCGTCGCGCGGCAGCAGCGTCCACCAGCGCGCAGGCCCGTTCATGCGCTCGGCGGCGTCGCCGGCCGCATCGCCCGAACCGAAGAACACGTCGCCGCGCAGCGGCCCGCGCCGAATCGCGCCGCCCGTATCTTGTGCAACCAGCAGGCGGCGAAACGGCGCGCCATCGTAGCTTCCGTCCACGAACACCAGGGCGCCGTAGGGATGAAACGCGGGGTCGACCGCAATCGAACCCAACGGCGTCAACGGTACGCCAGCGGCGCCGCGCGGGCCGGCGCTGGGATCGCCGATCGGCTCCTCGGAGAAGAACACGTAGGACGGATCGGCGTTGAGCGCGGCCTGCGTGGCGCCGTGACCGTTAGCGTCGCTCCAGGCCTTGAAACTCGCCCAAGTCGCTGTTTCGAGCGCGCCGCTATCGCGTAGCGCGCCCAAGGCCGAACGCCAGCGATAGCCGTTTTGGGCCGCGAACGCCGCGCGCGCTTCGCTGCCGTCAGAGAAGCGTATGCGGCCCGAACCCTGGATTTGCAGGTTGTACACATCCACCGGGTGCGCCCAGGCGAACGCGTTGTTGGGATCGATCTGCAACTCGCCGCGGCGCGGATACGGCACAACCTCATTATCGACCAAGCGTCCGGTCAGCGCGCGCGGCGCCCCGCGCAACGCTTCGTTGTCGAGCGCTTCGGCGAACGCAGCAACGTCGATGCTGACCATGTCACTCGGTCTGCGCAGGAGCGGTGCGGAATATTCGTCGTCGGGCGCGCGACGCGCTTCGATGATCGGCTCGTAGTACGCGGTGAGCCGCGCCTCACCCTGCCCGTTCACGAGGTAGGGCTGGAAGAATGTCTCGAAGAACGCGCGCTCCCCGCCTGGCGCGACGTTGGGCGCGGCGTTGCAGGCCGAGGCCCAGTCCCCGACACGGCCGCCATAACGGCCACCGCCAGGGAGCGGTTGATCGGAGGGACGCAAACGCCGCCCCGAGCACGCGCGCTGAAAGGCGACCAGCGCGGCGCGCAGGTCAGTGCTTTCCCAATCCGGAATGTCCTCGAAATCGGCCCGCACAAGGGTAAACGGCGTGGCCACGCCAGTGGGAGGACGAACACCCTCGCGCGGGGCTGTCGCGCAGGCGGCAAGAGTCGCGGCCCCGAGCACCAGGGTCAACGAAGGTCGCAGAGCTGAGCTCACGGCGAGCGTCTCCAAATTTCGGGGCCAGCGCGGTTTCGCTTGCACCGCGATTCGTGAGGAATTATGGTGAGTCGAGTTATGCTCAAAAGTAGCATAAGTGGCGGAGCGCTGGGCGACGAGAACTTCCCTCGAGGCACGGCTCACCCCACATATGCTCTGGTTGAGCACAAGCCCATTCCGGGCGCTTCTGGAGGCCGCTCATGGCCCGCATCATCGACGCCACCCTCGCAGCGGGCGAAGTTTGCGATCCACGCGCCGTGCACGGCGCCTGGGGGGCGCTGGACGCCGCCGCTAGACGCGGGTTGAGCTACACGCCGGAAGTCAAAGCTAAGACCGATCGCCTATATGACCGGGTCGCGCACGTGATCCCTGCGATCGAGTGGCCCGCGTATGCGCCGCTGATCGCCGCCATCAACGACATGAAGCGCGCCAGGAACGCGGTCATCCTCGCGCACAATTACATGACGCCGGAGATCTTCCACTGCGTCGGCGATTTCCGCGGCGATTCCTTGCAACTCGCGCGTGAGGCCTCGGAAACCGACGCCGCTGTGATCGTTCAAGCCGGCGTGCATTTCATGGCGGAGACCTCAAAGTGTTTGGCGCCGGAAAAGACCGTGCTCATCCCGGACACGCGTGCTGGCTGCTCGCTCGCGGCGTCGATCACCGGCGCGGACGTGCGCCTGGTCAAGCAGCGCTATCCTGGCGTGCCGGTAGTGACATACGTGAATACGTCGGCTGAGGTGAAGGCCGAGAGCGATGTGTGCTGCACCTCGTCCAACGCGGCGGCCGTTGTTGAATGGGCGGCGCGCACGTGGGGAACCGACCGCGTCATCCTCCTGCCCGATGAATATTTGGCGAAGAACGTCGCGGCACAGACAGGCATCAAGATCATCGCGTGGCACGGCCGCTGCGAGGTGCATGAACGCTTCACGGTCGAAGACATCGCCGAGATGCGCGAGGCCCACCCCGGCGTCGTGGTGCTTGCGCACCCAGAATGCCCGCCTGAGGTAATGGCGGCGGCGGACTTCGCAGGCTCAACCGCGGCTCTCCAGGACTATGTGCTAGATCGACATCCGGCAAAGGTGGTTCTGCTCACCGAATGCTCGATGAGCGACAATGTCGCGGCGATTGCACCGGAAACCGACTTCATCCGCCCCTGCAACCTCTGCCCGCACATGAAGCGCATCACGCTCGAAGCGATCTACGACGCGCTCAACGAGATGAAGCACGAGGTGTTGATCGCGGAAGAGGTGCGTGTGCGCGCCAAGCAAGCCATCGACCGTATGCTCGACCTGCCCAAGGAGAAGCCGCGCGCTTTCGCTGTTGGCTTGCCTGAAACCGCGGTTGAGCTGGTTTGATCGCCAGCGCCCACGCGCGGCTTCCCCTGCCCGCGAGGGGAGAGGGCAGGGGGTGGGGTGAATCACCGAGGGTTAGATTTTTGAGCGCGCGGTTGGCGCGCCTAGATCGGCCTAGTTCTAGGCGCGAGCGCCACGCTCATGTTCCGAGCCATTGCGCTTCACCCCACCCCCTGCCCTCTCCCCTCGCGGGGACGGGGAAATGACAACGTCTCGCGTCCTGATCGTCGGCGCCGGCCTTGCCGGTCTCTTCCTCGCGCTGAAACTCGCGCCGCGGCGCGTGACCGTGTTGAGTCAAGCGCCACTCGGCCAGGCCTCGTCCTCGGCGTGGGCGCAGGGCGGCCTGGCGGCGGCGTTGGCGCCGAGCGACGACCCAGCGCTGCACGCTGAAGACACGATTAAGGCGGGCGCTGGTTTGGTCGATCCCGTGGTCGCGCGCCTCATCGCCGACGACGGCCCCGCGCGCGTCATGGACCTCATCGCGCTTGGCGTGCCGTTCGATCGCACGCCGGACGGACACCTGGCGCAGAGCCTTGAAGCCGCGCACTCTCGTCCGCGCGTTGTGCGTGTTTCCGGCGACCTTGCCGGCAAGGCGATCATGGATGCGCTTATCGGCGCCGCGCACGTCGCTGAGCACATTGAGATCGTCGAGACCGCACGCGCATGCGCACTGCTGCACGACGATCGCGGGCGCGTCGGCGGGGTGCTCTGCGAGGGCGGCGCCCGCTTCGAGGCCGCTGAGACGGTGCTCGCGACCGGCGGCGCCGGAGGGCTCTACGCCGTCACGACCAACCCGCCCGAAGCCATAGGCGCGGGCATGGCGATGGCCGCACGCGCCGGCGCGCTAATCGCCGATCCGGAGTTTGTACAATTTCACCCAACTGCCATAGATGTCGGGCGCGATCCTGCCCCGCTCGCGACCGAAGCGCTGCGCGGCGAGGGCGCGCATCTGGTCAACGCGCAGGGGCTGGCGTTCGTTTCCGACCTGGCGCCGCGCGATGTGGTCGCTCGCGCCATTCATGGGGAGCGCGCCGTCGGCCACGGCGCCTTTCTCGATGCTCGCGCCGCCGTCGGCGATCGCTTCCCCGAACATTTTCCCACGGTCTTCGCCGCCTGCGCGGCTGCCGGCATCGACCCGCGCGTCCAACTCATTCCGGTGGCGCCGGCTGCACATTATCACATGGGCGGCATCGCCATCGATTTGTGGGGGCGCACGACGCTGGAGGGATTGTGGGCAGTCGGCGAGTGCACGTCCTCGGGCGCGCACGGCGCCAACCGGCTGGCCTCGAATTCGCTGCTTGAAGCTGTCGTGTTCGCGCATCGGATCGCCGATCGCTTGCGGGAGGATGGCGGCGCGGGAGTAACCGGCGTTTTGAAGGCCGAAGCGCCGCCCGTGCTGCCCGAGCCGGCGCGAACCGAACTTCGGGATTTGATGCAGGCCCATGCCGGCGTCGTGCGCGACAAGAAGGGTCTCTCGCATGCGCTGGACCATGTCGAGCACCTCATTCAACAACACGGGCGGGCCAACGCGCTCATCGCCGCTCGCCTCATAGTCGGCGCCGCGCTTGGCCGCGAGGAGAGCCGCGGCGGCCATTACAGGAGTGACTTTCCCGATGCCCAAGCGCCCCGCCGCACCTTCGTCACCCTCGATCCCGCCGCTGCCTGACATCGTCATCGAACCGATTGTCAAGCTGGCGTTGGCGGAAGACCTCGGCGTCGCTGGCGACATCACCACCGACGCACTGATCGATCCCGAGAGCGACGGCGTGTGGGTGATGCGCGCGCGCAAGTCTGGCATTGTTGCGGGACTCGACGCGGCCACGCTGGCTGGCTGGATGATCGATCCCGACATCGAGTACACGCTCTCGGCACTCGACGGCTCGGCAGTGAGCGCCGGCGACACGATCATGAGCATCGAGGGCCCCGCGCGCTCGGTGCTGATGGCCGAGCGCACGATGCTAAACTTCGTCACTCATCTTTCCGGCATCGCGACGTTGACGCGCGCTTATGTCGACGCGATCGCCGGGACCGACGCAACCATCGCCTCCACGCGCAAGACCATCCCCGGCATGCGCGCGCTGGCGAAACGCGCGGTGCGCTTGGGCGGCGGCGGCTCGCATCGTTATGGGCTCGACGACGCCATCCTGATCAAGGACAATCACATTGCCGCGGCTGGAGGCGTCGTCGAAGCGCTGGCGAAGGCGCGCGCGGCCGTTGGCCACCTCACCTGCATCGAGATCGAAGTCGATGGCATTGAACAATTGAAGCTAGCGCTTCCGCACGCGCCCAACGTCATCATGCTGGATAATTTCGCGCTCGCCGACCTCAAGGCCGCGGTGAAGCTCGCCAAGGGCAAAGCGGTGCTCGAAGCTTCAGGCGGCGTGACCTTGGAAACCGTGCGCGCCGTCGCCGAGACCGGCGTGGACATCATCTCCGTCGGCGCACTGACGCACTCGGCGCCCGCGCTGGATGTGGGGCTGGATGTGGGGTGAGCGCGGCTGGACGCCTCAAGCCGCCAGCAATTCCTTCACCCGGCCCACTAGCTGCTCCATGGTCACGGGTTTGGACATGTAGTGCACGGGATAGTGCTCCAGCAAATCTGAGAAGCTCTCAGGGGCGTAGCCCGACAGGAACAGCACCTTGGCCTTGCCGATCATCTCGGGTTTGGCTTCCTCTAGCATTTCGGGACCCGTCATCACCGGCATCGACACGTCCGATATGATGATGTCAAACACGCCCGGCGCGTTCTCGAGAATCTTTAGCGCTTCTTCGCCGTTGCCAGCCTCCTCCACCTCGTAGCCGCAATCCTTCAAGTTGCGCACTGTGGCGCGACGAACCGGCACCATGTCCTCCACGAACAGGATGCGGCCGCGACCTGACACGTCCTTCGGCGGCGGCGCCAAGAGCGCACGTTCCTTGGCGGCGATCTCCTCCAATTCTTCGGGCGTCGCCTCGTAAGCCGGCAGGAAGATGCGGAACGTCGTGCCGACACCCAGTTTCGACGTGAAGAAAATGTAGCCGCCGGATTGCTTGACGATGCCATAGGAAGTGGCGAGGCCAAGGCCGGTGCCTTTGCCGGCTTCCTTGGTTGAGTGATAGGGACGAAAGATCTTGGCGGCGTGCTCGGGCCTGATGCCCCCGCCAGTATCCTCGACCTCGATCATCACATAGTCGCCATCCTCGATCGGGTTGTGGCCGAGCCCACGCGCGGCCACCGCATCGATCAAAGACGTGCGCACGGTGAGCTTGCCGTCGCGCGCCATCGGCGAACCCTTCGGCGTCATCGCGTCGCGCGCATTGGTGGCGAGATTGACCAGCACGCGTTCGAGTTGGGTTTTGTCCACCTTGATGTAAGGCAGATCACGACCGTGGCGGATTTCGAATTGAATCGACGCGCCGACGATGCGGCGCAGCAATTCCTGTCGGGTGCCGACGAACTCTCCGACATCGAAGACCTCGCGCGCAAACGTCTGCTGGCGCGCATAGGCGCGCAGCATCTCGGACAATTCCTTCGCCGAGGTGGCGTGTTCGGAGATTTCCTTAATCGTCGGATAGTCGGCGTCGCCAACTGGATGGCGGCGCAGCAGGTACGAGCAATTCTGCATGACCACGGTCAGCAGATTGTTGAAGTCGTGCGCGACGCCGGCGGCAAGCTCGCCGATCTCACGCATCTTCTCAGACTGCGCCAGCCGGGTCTCGAGTTCGCGTTGCTGGCTGACGTTTAGCACGTAAGCGATGCCACGGCCGTCCGGCGCGCGCGCGAAGTGCACATGCACGGCAAGCGGCGGCGCGGTGGCCAAGGTCACTTCGACGGCTTCCTCAAGCGTGGCGCGGAGGCGTTCGGCGAGCGCGGCGGGCCCTTCCGAGGCCTCGAACAAGTCGGCGAACGCCGTGCTGGGGGTAGCTCGGCCTTGCGTCAACTCCATGAGCGCGCCGTTGGCGTCGAGCAACTTGGCGGCGGCTGGATCGTCGCCATCGAGTACGGCGATGCCCAGGGGGGCGTGGCTGAAAACGCCGTCAGCGCCCGCGGTCGTCGTCGCCGGCGCTTCACGCGTGATGCTCGGCTCGTCGAACAGGACGAGCGTGCGCGCTACGCCGTCGCTTTCCCCGTCGGGCCAGAACGAGAGCGTCGTCACTGCGATCTCAACGCCGTCAAGCCCGCGTAGCGTCAGTGACGAACGTGTCGGCCCCAGCGCACGGCGGTCGCGGCGCAGCACGCGCCCAGGATCCTCGACCACGAAGTCTCGCACGCGCAGCTGATTTGCATCCTCGCTCAGGCCCAAGGCCTGGCGCAGCGCATGGTTCATGTACAAAACCGAGCCGTCGGCGCGCGCCGCGAAGAAGCCGAGGGGGGCGTCATCGAGAAAGACGCCGCGCCCGTCATCGCCGAGCTCGGCGATCTCATCGGCATCCAACTCGCGCAGGCGCCACAGCACGTAACCATTGGTCATCGGTCCGACACGCGCCTCGTAGCGGGCATGGCTGCCGGCGACTACTGTGGTCGCCGGCAGGACCTCGCGTCGCGGCTGGCTTGCTTGCGCGGCCTTCGACAGGCGAAACATTGGCGCCGACAACATCGGATCGGCGCCAAACAGGCGACTGAGCGCCGGCGGGCGGTCGCTTTCTCCCAGGATGTTCGCAGCTTGGGCGACCGTGCGATACGCGGCATTGGCCGCAAGCGGCGAGAGGTTGGCGTCCGTAATCAGCGCCGGCTCGTCGATGGCTTCGATCAGGGCAAACTGGTCTCGCCCCGAAAGCAGTGAGGACGCGGCAATTGCGCCGCGTTCGGGAAAGGCGCCGTGCGCCCGCCCGCCACCGCGCGACATCCAGAAGAACAGCACCATCCCCGCAGCGGCAAGGAGCACCAGCAAAACCGCGCCGGCTTGGCCGACGCTGGGACCGGCAGTGATCGCCACGCCCGCTGCGGCGACGCCAACCGTCACCGACAGCCAAAACAGTATCTGCAACGGATCAAACCGCCCGTTCCGAACTGGCGATGTTTCTGCGTGGTCGGTCATTTGCGCGCCTTGTGCACTACTTGACCCCGATTCGGCGCCCGGATCATCCGCCCCGGGCTGGGCCCGCCCGTCATGGGCCCGCTTGGCTAACGCCGGGTTTACGGCGAGCGGCGGCGGCGGCGGTTACGCGCCAAGCGGAGCACGAAGCTGATGACCTTTGCGACAGCTTCGTAGTGTTCGCGCGGGATCGGCTCGTCGACCTCGGCGGCGGCAAACAGCGCCCGCGCCAGGGGCGGCTCTTCGACGATCGGCACATCGTGCTCTTTCGCGACCTCGCGAATGCGCTGGGCTACCGCATCGACGCCCTTGGCCAGGCAGACCGGCGCGGGGGTTTCGTCTGGGACATATCGCAACGCCACCGCATAATGGGTCGGGTTGACAACGACCACGCTGGCGTTGGGAACGTTCGCCAGCATGCGCTGACGCGAGCGCTGGATGCGAATCTGGCGCAGCTTGGCCTTGACCAGCGGGTCGCCATCGGTCTGGCGCAACTCTTCCTTGATCTCGCGCCGGCTCATGCGGTGGCGCTGCATGTAGGATTGGCGCGTGAAGACGTAATCCACAATGGCCAGCGCCGCCGCCGCGCTGGCCAGTGCGATCAGCAGCGACACGGTGCGATCCTGCAGCCACGGCAACAAAGCGGCGGGATCGAGGGCGCTTAAGCGTTCTAATGTCGCGTCGCGCGGCCAAAGCGCCCAGGCGACAATCGCGCCCACCACAGCGAGCTTGGCGACAGCCTTGGCGAAATTGGCCGCCGCAGCCTTGCCGAAAACGCGCTTGAAGCCTTCGGTCGGGTTTAGCTTGTCGAGTTTCGGCGACAGCCGCTCGCCGGTAAAAGTTGGAACATCCTGTACGTAACGCGAGGCGATCCCGGCGCCCGCCAGCATCAGCGAAGCCAGTCCGAAGATCATGAGCAGCTTGATCCCCACCGCGCCAAACACCGCGATTAGCGCCCGCGGCTCGGTGGAGAATTGCTCCGGCATGGAGAGGAAGCCCACGAAGGCGCGCGCCATTTGCGCGGTGATGGGACCCGCCATGAAAGCGACCAGCGCGGTCGCGGCGATGAGCGAGAGCGCCGTGCTAACCTCTGACGAATAGACGATGTCGCCCTTGCGACGCGCCTGGTTCAGCTTGTGCTGCGTCGGCTCCTGCGTCTTGTCGTCATCGTCCATCTCGGCCATGGCGTCAGTCCAGCCACAACGCGTAGTTTTGTACGCTGTCGAGCCAGATCAGCATGCCGGTCGACAAGCCCAGTGCGAAGACCACGAGGCCGCCCATGATCTGAAGCGGCAACGCGATGAAAAATACCTGGATTTGCGGGATCAGCCGCGACAGCACACCTAGTCCGACTCGGAACATCATGCCGGCCGCGACAATGGGCGTCGCAACCTGGAAGCCCACCTGGAATGAGCGCGCGGTGGCTTGCAGCGCCAGTTCGGCGGCGTCGCCCACGGGCGCAGGCGCGCCAAGGCCTATGAGATCGTAAGTGCCCACGAGGCCGCGCAGGAACATGTAGTCAAGGCCGGTGGCGAAAATGAGCGCAACGCCCAGGAGGCTGAGGAATACCGCCGTCAGCTGCCCTGATTGCGACATGGTGGGGTCGGCGGTCTGGGCGAACGCGATGCCTATCTCAAGGCCGACGATCTGGCCGGCGGTCGCCAGCGCCGAGACCAGCATGCGCGCGGCGGCGCCGATCAGAACGCCGATCAGGGTTTCACTGGCGACCTGGAACGCCATGCCCCAGGCGCTCGCAACGGGAGGCGGCACGCGGTCGGCCAGTTGAGGGGCGATCACTATGGCGAGCAACAACGCGAAGCTTAAGCGTATCCGGGCCGGCACGACGGCTTCCCCGAAGCCCGGCAACAGCATGACGATGGCGCCGATGCGCGCAAACACGAGCGCCGCGGTCCAGACATCGATGCCGTAGAGGGTGAGCGTCATGGCGCGTCAGAACGCCGAGATGCGCTCAAAGATGCCGGTGGTGAAGCCACCCAAGAGGCCGCCCATGATCGGCAGGAAAAGCAGTATGGCGAAGAAGATCGCCAGTATCTTCGGCACGAAGACGAGGGTTTGTTCCTGGATTTGGGTCAAGGTCTGGAGAAGCGACACCACAAGTCCGACCACAAGGCCCACGATCATTGGACCTGCCGCCACCAGCACCGTCACCCAGATGGCCTCGCGGCCGATATCGAGGATTTCAGCGCCTGTCATGGGGTGCTCCGCGGGTTGAGTCGGCAAATTCTGCCGCCCGTCAGTCACGGGGCTGCGATTTGGGTTAACGAAAGCTTGAAGGGGCGCTCGCGTACGCGACGGTGCGTGTTTCCGCGGTCACAGCGCCGGTTAGTTTGCGTTGCCAGCATCTAAATTGCCGAATCGCAATCATCTTAGATTCAGTAGTTTGTGAAACAGTGGCGATCTGTCGAGCGTACAGAACCGCGAGAACTTATAGAACGTAAGGGTGTCGCATGCGGGTGTTGTGGTCCATCGTCGATTTCTTCCGCGGTCTGTTCGTCCCGCGCGAAGACGACTTCAAGGCTTTGCTGCTCGCCGATCTCGGGATCGAGCGGTAAAATCGTACAAGTCCGGCGCCCTACCCCCCAGGGGGCACGCCGCTTTGGAAGCTCTCGATCAGGCTGCCCGCTACGAGGCGCCAGCCATCCACCAGCACGAAGAATATCAGCTTGAACGGCAAGCTCACCGTCACCGGCGGCATCATCATCATGCCCATGGCCATGAGTAGCGAAGCGACCACCAGGTCGATGATCACGAACGGCACGAACAGCATGAAGCCGATCTCGAAGGCGCGTCGCAGCTCCGAGACCATGAAGGCCGGCGCCATCACCGTGAAAGGCACGTCCTCGGCGCTTTCAGGCCGCGTCTCCAATTGAGCCAATTCGATAAATAGTGCTAAGTCCTGCTCGCGGGTCTGCGCCGCCATGAACCGCTTCATGGGTTCGACGACGCGCGGAAACGCCTCATCCAGCGGCATTTCCTCGCGCAACACAGGGCCAATGCCCGCCTGATAGGCGTCGTTCCAGACAGGCTGCATCACGAATGCGGTAAGAAACAGCGATAGCGACACGATCACGACGTTCGGGGGCGCCTGCTGCAAGCCGATGGCAGTGCGCAGCAACGACAACACCACGACGATGCGCACGAAGCTCGTGGTCATGATGATGATCGAGGGCGCCAGCGACAGCACCGTGATCAGCGCTGTCAACTGCAGAACGCGCGCGGTCAGCCCTTCGCCGGTCCCTAGATTTACAGCCAGCGTCGGGTCGGCGTTTTGTGCGAAGGCGTCGCCGGCGGCGAACAGCGCGAGCGAAGCGAACAACGCGATGAGCCAGGCGCGCTTCATGGATTGGTTCCCTCTTCCTTGACCGCGCCCTCACCGACGATGCGGTCGCCGCCGGGCCCCAGCAGCAGCAAGTGTTCGCGCCCATCCCAGCGCACGATGACGAGGCGTCGGCGCGGGTCTAGCATCAGGCTTTCGACCAGCTTCAAGCGCCGCTCACCGGCTTGCCCGGGCTGCAGCATGCCGAGGCGGCGTGCGCCGTAAGCCACCGCACCGATCAGCGCCAAAGTCGCGATCAAAGCCGCGAAGGCGCGAAGCCAATCCTGCCAGTCCAACGCCGCCCTCCGTTCTGGAGCTTGGGCGATTTGCTGCGCGGGTTTGGTAAACGAGACGTAAATTTCGGCTTCCGAAATTAAGTCGCGCTTAACCATGAGTTGGTCGACTAGGCAAAGTTTGCAGCCCCTGAGTCGTGTTGAGTCGCGCCGCCCATGGACCTCGCCAATTCTCCGTTCTTCAGTTTGCTGCGCGCGCGGCTCGACCATTTGTCCGAACGCCAGCGCCTGATCGCCGAGAATATCGCCAACGCGACGACGCCCGGCTATCGCCCCCGCGATCTCGACACCTCCGGCTTCGAGCGGCTGCTCGCTTCCGCGGGCGGCGGTCGCGGACTCGCGATGGCGCGCACCAATGACGGCCATATGAGCCTTGGCGGCGGCGGCGCGGGTTCGGCGACGCCGCGCATCGTCACCCGCGACGACAGCGAAGTGACCATGGATGGCAACGCCGTCATCCTCGAAGAGGAAATGACCCGCGCTGCCGAGACGCGCCTCGCCTTCGAGACGGGGCTGGCGCTCTACCAAAAGGGCCTCGACCTCGTGCGCCTCGCTTCGCGCGCGCCGGGCCGGTGAGGAGCTAGCCGATGACCGA